>JBEVXV010000432.1:0-4519 GCA_040505915.1 Sedimenticola sp.
CGGCCCAGCGGTTCGGGAGGAGAAGACGTTTGAAAATGTTGACGACGGACGACGGACGACGGACAGACGAAAAGCGGTAACAATAGCTCACCTGAGCCTTTGGCTCAGGTGAGCTAAAAACTCGACAGAAGTCTCGGTTATATGTATTATCCAGCGCGTACTGTGTTAACAGTGAAAATTATGATCGATAACTCTGATTTACTTATTGTATGGCACGCCTCTTGCATAATTAGGTTATACCTCCAAGGCGGGACGCGCATGCGCAGTATAGCAACACCAACTTTTTCCACGGACCAACTTATTTCACCTGACACCGGCCAAGTGACCGCCTCGTCCACGTGTACAGAGATCAGGCCAATCCACCGCACTGTAAGCCTAAGCCAGTCCGTCCCATCCAATATATTTAGGTGGGCCTGTAATAGACAGTTGTCAAACAGCGCCCGGCTCTCGACACTTATAATGGGGAACGAGGCCACTTGGTATGTATGCAAATGGATGTACCCTAATGTGTGAGGATTCCTAGTGGACTCCGTAAATATACGCCTATTTAAAGTGAGCTGGTCCACTCGGTAGTGTATCAGGACAGCGTGCCATAGACAGAAGATAGGGTTTCATAAACGTTAGAGCTTACTCCGAAGAGAAGTATACTACATAAAATAATCTATGCCGAGAGCCGATCGCAAGGCCATTATTATCCGGCTACAGCCTCACCCACTCCAACTCCGCCACACGCGCCGTCCTATGAGCTCATACTAGGCGTACTCGCGAGAAGATTAGTAAAACAAAATATAACAAGGGTTGTTTGTAAAACATATATGCCCCCATCTGGCAGCCACTTACACCTGTAGAATATTGGGCTCGCTGCCGTTTGTGGACTCAAGGTCACTGCGACATTGACTGTTGACATCCCAACCCAAAAATCAATAGCGGTCATCTACTCATCATAGTGAACCTCATGTCAAGTTTCAGGATCCTGAGCTAAATTTTTCCACCGCGACCTTGACCTTTGATCTCCTGACCCAAAAGTAACTGGGGATACGCACTCATCATAGAGAACCTACATTTCAAATTTCATGAGAGAGAAGACATGTTTGGACACCGCGACCTTGACCTTTGACATCCCGACCAACAATCAATAGGGGTCATCTACATCATGGTGAACCTACATGTCAAGTTTCGGGATCCTGAGCCCAATCTATCTCGAGTTATTGAGTGGAAACCGTTTTAGGACTGAATGTCACCGCAACCTTGACCTTTGACCTCCCCACCCAAAAGTCAATCGGGGACACCTTCTCATCATAGAGGACCTACATGTCACATTTCATGATCCTGAGCCCAATCGCTCTTGAGGTATTGAGACGAAACCATTTTTGGACTCAGTTATCGCGACCTTGACATTTGACCTCCCGACCCAAAAATCAATAGGGGTCATCTACATCATGGTGAACCTACATGTCAAGTTTCGGGCTCCTAAGCCCAATCTTTCTCGAGTTATTGAGTGGTAACCGTCTTTGGACTGAATGTCACCGCGACCTTTGACCTCCAGACCCAAACATCAATAGGGGTCATCTGCTGTTCATGGTGAACATAAATGTCAACTTGCAGGAGCTTCAGCCCAATAGTTTTCGAGTTATGGAGCGGACACAGTTTTATAACTCAATGTCACCACGACCTTGACCTTTAACCCCCTGTCCCCAAAATCAATAGGGGCCATGCACTCATCATGGTAAACCTACATGTCAAGTTTCGGGATCCTGGGCCCGAGCGTTTTCCAGATATCGAGCGGAAACCGTATGGTCTTCAGATCGACCGACCGACAGACCGACCGACATGTGCAAAGTTATATGCCCCACCTCTTCGAAGGGGGAATAATAAAATTGATCGATATAACAAGCTGTTGTAAAAATAAGACATATTACATACTATACGTTGGATGTTTATAAATTAGTAAATTAAGTAGATAAGCCATGTGAGATATAGTAAGAAATGTGTTGCCCACAGCTTACAATGTACATGTAGTTATTAAACAAGAAACGCAAGCCCATAAAACATTTATTGTTAAAAATAGTTTGCTTAGGAAATCATTACTATGTACAACTTCCTACTGTATTTTTTTACATCCGAAAGCGCTGATGCATTTACAGTTTTACACCACATAATGCTGCTCCCGCCAATCGCCCCGGTTGAGCCTGTGCCTCCGCCGAGCTGCTCGCAGACAAAGTCTGCAGGCCTCCCGACAGGAGTCCCGGTCACCACCAGGTGAGACCACTGAAGCAGTCACAATTAACAAAATACCATGGTATGGACAATGGGTATGCAGGAAGGGCCCGGCCAGGTCCAGAACCGTCCCATGTTATTATATGGTACGATACGGTACGAGCAGAGGCGCGGATCCTAGTTCAAGGAATACCCACACCCTTAAATCATATAACATTTAGTTATTAGTTAAGAGAACTTGTTACTTGGAATGGGATCCTCAACACTGGGGTCCAAGTGATCTCTCGGTCCGCCCAGCGAGTGGTCCCCACCCCACGTATAACGGATGACCTATATTAAATATTAGTGTGCATGGCCCCTATCAAAAGTCGCCATGTATATAGCTTCCGCAATTATAAATAGTAAAATATCGCACAGCGGACCATAGAGAGGTCACCTAATAAAAGTCTGGAGAGGAGAGAAGAATCGCCTCCTCCGGAGACAATGCGAAATGACCGCTGACGTCCGGCATGGGGAGGCGGATGGCCCGACGACCCGATCGCATGCCCCAGGCAGACCAGCTCCTACAGTATGTCGAAACTCGAGCGTTCAGACTGTCCTGTCATTACGAGAGGAACGAAATCCGGCCACAGGACAGATCATCACCTCGGGCTTAGCCGCAGGTGTCACAAGCTGGTTCGTGCCACCGCCCGCCCAAGCGCGTCACCCGACCACCCACCCCGCCCTCCGGTGGGCTGCGGTGAATTTAGATTGAATAAAATAGCAAAAAATGGCTTATTAAGATGCAGCTGGGACTCCGCCAATCCTGTCTAGACAGTAAATTATTCATGACTTTGCTAGAAGTGATTGAAATAAACTTGATAAATCAATTCGTATTATTATATACATGCATGGAGTATAAAAGCACTCCCTCATGCGTCAAAACTTATTCCCCCAAATTAGATTTGACAGAAACTGATTTGCGGCCTATGTTTATATTTTTGATCTATCATCTCATCAAGAGCGGCAGTTCTAATTTCGTGGGGAAAGTCAGATAATATTATTAATTTAGACACGGAAATGGAAATGGATGGCTCGAGCATGGTCCAGGGGGCCACATGTGGCGGGGCAAAACTGGTTAGTTTTACCTCCCCTAGATCCTGCTCTATGACAGTCCTGTGTATACTGTATAACCAAACGGTTCGTCCGATCGCTTTGCAAACTTGCAGCACTCAAGCCCTGGGTCGCCGAATAACCGCCAGACCGGGTTCTCGCCTGCCAGCGGTCTTCCCCGGAGCATCCGCTAGAAACAGATGAAGTTTGTCTTTGGGGATGGAGGAAAACAGAGTGCCCCAGGCGATGCGATTGCTCGCCCTAGCCTTAACCCTCGCCCAATACTTCAAAATGTGTTCCTCTCTCCTAAATATCAAGGAAATGACCCCCGCCTCCACGCATATAAAAATGGTGGGTGTGTTTTTATGGGCTCCGAGCCCAAGGCCTTACCCTGGATAGCGCCCAGCCTGTCGAGTTGTGACTTGCTGGCACCGCTATAGACTAGAGAACTATATATAGTCGAGCTGTGATTGTACGAGGGATTTGTAAATTAGTAGCAGGGAATGTCTGTTGCAGCCATATGTATTTCCCTTCAAAGCTGTCATTAAATGTAGACCCCTCTGGCATTGTTCAACAAGGAGAGAAACATGCTCCAGAGGTACCAGAAGAACGCCTATAAATTTAACATGTTTCTCGAATTTCACAGGTGTGTGCAAGTATTTTTCCATATTTAAGAAAACAAAATCACCCTCTGTTTGAATTGACTGGTTGGAATTTGATTTTATGGCAAATAGATTGGTAGAATAGGAGATTCCATATCAGAGATACAGGGGCGAAAGGGTTAATGTGTGTTTACTAAGATTCCCAGTTTATGTAGACGTTTCACAGCAATCCTCCTCCATGTCGGACAGTTGAAGGTAATGATTACAGGACAGATTAGGGGAGTACCTGTATTTGATAATTCTGAGATAATTGTTATGCCCCACCACGGTAGTGGAGGCGGCATCTAGGAATACCCTTGTCCGTCCGTCCCGTCCCATCCGTCCCGTCCGTCCCGCAAACTTGTGCGCATCTTCTCCGAAACTACTGGTCGGAAATTAATGAAACTTGGTATGGTGTTTCGTCTCCATCATCTGTGTACTGGTCATGATTTGAAAAAAAATTGTCGATGACTTTCGGAGTTATCCCCCTTTTTATTATTTTGTTCACGCAAACTTGTGCGCGCATCTCCTCCCAAACTGCTGGTCGAAAATCAATGAAACTTAGTATG
>JBEVXV010000433.1:0-5789 GCA_040505915.1 Sedimenticola sp.
AGCAGTTCAAACGTGAAGTGGCCTATGCCCACAGCTGGTTCAACAACATCACCCACGATATCTTTGGTTGATTTTGTAAAGATGCTTTAGTTTGAACCAAAAATAGAAACGGGGCCTTTTGGCCCCGTTTCTATTTGCGCTGTTGCAGTGAGTGTAATCCAACCCAATTAAGTCAAAAGAGTGTCGGGCACACGCGGTGCTAACCCGACCTACCAAGCGTGTTTTTACAGCGTCCTCTGCATTGGGGAAGCCTCAATGCCCCTTATAGAGATCGTTGACCGTTGACTCGTACTTCTCAACTATTTTGGTCCGTTTTATTTTAAGAGTAGGGGTGAGCAGGCCACTCTCTACACTCCAGGGCGCACTGATTATCGCTACTTGTCGTATCTGAGCGTAGCCGGGGAAATTGCTCAGCTGTCGAGCGATACGTTTATTCAGCAGTTTTAGAATATTGTTATCCTGGTAGGTTTTAGGATCATCTGAATCCAGGCCCAACGCCCCCACTAAATTTTTCCAGTGCTCGGGCTCGGGCACTACCAGAGCACAGAGGTAGGGTCGGCCTTCGCCAATTATCATCACCTGCTCGACCAGGGCATCCATAGCGATGGCGATTTCCATGTCGGCTGGTGATACTTTCTCTCCATTGGCCAGGACGATGATGTCCTTAAGACGACCGGTGATATAGACGTACCCTTGCTCATCAATACGGGCGATGTCACCGGTATGAAACCACCCCTCGTTGTCGATGACCTTGGCGCTCTCTTTCGGATTGTTCCAGAAGCCGAGCATAACCGCCGATCCCCGGGCTAAGAGTTCATCCCCTTCACCCACACGCAACTCAGTACCGGTGAGAGCCTTGCCTACACTCTCCGGGATATTTTCACCCAGTCGGTTGACCGCCAGTACGGGGCTGGTCTCTGTCAGGCCGTAGCCCTGCAACAGGGGCACGCCAAGTGCCAGGAAGGTGTGGGCCACTTTGGGGGGGAGGGGGGCTCCACCACTGATGGCGGTGCGTAATCGGCCACCGAGCTTTTCGAGTACCTTTCCTGCAACCAGCTTATTGAGTAGGGGCCAGAGAATCAGTATCGGTGACCAGTTGCCTTGCTTCTGGCCATGGAGGTAACGTTTCCAGCCAACTTTAACTGTTAGGTTGAATAGAGCACGGGCAATCGCTGGCTTCTGAGCCAAGCCATTCTCTATCTTGGCATAGACCCGTTCGTAGATACGCGGCACGCTGATCAGGAGTGTAGGATGGATGGATATGAGGTCTTCCCCCAATTGTGCAACGGAGCGGGCAAAGGCGACGGTTGCACCACCCAGCATCGGCAGATAGTAGCCCGCGGTTCTCTCCAGCATGTGGGAGAGGGGGAGAAAAGAGAGCATGATATCGTCATGATCGCAGGTGGTGGTCTCCATGGCGGCATAGGTATTGCTGAGAATGTTTCTGTGGCTCAGCATCACCCCTTTGGGGTGACCGGTGGTGCCAGAGGTGAATACAATGGAGGCCATCTCACCGGGATTGATATCTTCCCGTACCCTGAAGTGCCCTGCTGTTCTGGGGAGCCACTCACTCGGTAGTCTTAGTCGGTCATCGTGGGGCATACCGGCGACAGAGTTGAGCGTGATGATTCTCTGAACTGTTAACAGCTCCTCCCTGGCTGGCGCCAAGCTTTGCCACTGCTCTTTCCCGGCAATTACCAGCAGTTTGATATTGGCGACCTCTGCAATGTAAGCCACATTGCCGCCGCGGTCATTATAGAAAAGGGGAACACTGATCAAGCCCAAACCAAGTATTGCCTGATCCAACATTACCCATTCACGGCAGTTTGGCATCATGATGCCGATACGGTCACCTGGCACCAGCCCCTCATCGGTTAGGGCTTGTTGCCAGCGAGCGGCCTCCCGTCCCATCTCTTTCCACGAGCTATCGAGCCATTGCAGGCTATTGTGGTCATAATAGCGGTAAGCAGGTAGATCAGGTGTTTTTCTTATTCGCGACTGGAATAGCCCGGGAATAGTCCTGGCTTCCTCAAGAGTGATCTCTATTTGCTGATTGGACAAACCGGTATCTCCTTAACTCTTTTTCTGGTTCTTACCCTATCTTAATACAATGCTGCGCTGTAACTATTCAGCTATACATATTTGGGGCTGTTTTCACCAGGGATCGGAGTCGATTGCCCTCATCCATGTGGGCAATCGACTCCGATCCCAAGCACCAGCTGAATAGTTACGCTGCGTTTTCGTTGATACCCATAAATACTAGTAGACTGTCCGAGGATAGGCACCGTAGCGTGTGAAGTCCATTTTGAGTCTTTTTTCGGTCATTTGAGGCGAATAGTTACTCTTATTCAACGAAAATGAGCGGAAAAAAGGGTCAAAATGGGCTTTTCGCAGTAGGTGTTCTATTCTCGGGCAGGCTCCTAGGGTGCGATAGTGGCGTCCCTACTCCTTATCCAACTGCTTGTGGGTACCATCACAAAGTGGTGGGGCGGCGCTCTGTTTGCAGAGGCAAAAGGGTACAATGCCATCCTTCTCAGCAGTGTAGGCGATAGGTTTAAATGGAGTGCCTTTGTGGGAGCCATCGCATAGAGGCTGTTTTGTCGATAAGCCGCATCTGCACCAGTAGACAGTTTCTCCACTCTTCATCTTCAGCGGATATGGGCGTGTGCCAGCGATTTTTGGGGTGTTCATTTCAGACCTTCCTTTTTTTATACAGTTGTTAATTATATATGGCTATGCACAATAATCCTGAAACCAATCTCAACAAGAGAAAGCAGGATAGATTAGGATCGAATTTGTTCAAAGGATCCTTAGTTAAAAATAGTGTACTTCGTGTAACTCTGGAAGCACACAGTTAATCAGGTATATTTTTGGCTGTTATTCAAAGTCACAAAATCAGATAAACCGTCTATAGTTAGCTCTATAAACTATTACTTGGTGGGAGAGTGTGATGCTGAACAGTGCACAACAACTAGACTATGATCAGCTACTCGACGTAAGTGGCCTTAACTGCCCGTTGCCAGTGCTGAAGTCGAAGGCGGCACTGGCAAGCATGAGCAAGGGGCAGGTGCTGAAAGTGATCAGCACCCAGTCCGAGTCTCTCAGGGAGTTCCCTGCTTTCTGTCGCCAGCCTGAATTTCAGCTTGTTAAGAGTGAAGGGATGGCAACCCAGTATATTTTCTGGATCCAGAAAATCATTTAGTCATCATTGGTAGTGATTGATATGAGGCCCGACAGAGGCTTCGGGATGGGATATACTGCCCATTTTTGGATTACTTGGTTGGGCAGCTGATGAAATTCTCCATTATCCCCGTCACTCCTTTAGAACAGAACTGTACACTGCTCTGGTGCGAAGCTACCCACAAGGCTGCGGTGGTTGACCCGGGTGGCGATCTCGATCTCATTCTTGTCGAGGTCGAAGCTCAGGGCCTTGAGCTTGAGAAGATTCTGATCACCCATGCCCATATCGACCATGCCGGTGGCGCGGGTGAACTCTCAAGAACCTTGAATATTCCCATCGAGGGGCCTCATCAAGAGGACGCTTTCTGGATTGAGATCATACCTAGTCAGAGTGAAATGTATGGCTTCCCTTCGGTAGAGACCTTTGAACCTGCGCGTTGGCTTGAGCAGGGTGACTTGATCACAATCGGTAATGAAGAGCTAGAGGTGCGCCACTGCCCCGGTCATACCCCTGGGCATGTTATCTTCTTTCACCGGGGAGAGAAGATAGCCTTGGTGGGGGATGTGCTGTTTAAAGGCTCCATCGGTCGAACTGACTTTCCCAAAAGTGATCACGCCGCACTGCTCAACTCTATCCGGGAGCAACTTTTTACACTAGGTGACGACACCAAGTTCATTCCCGGGCACGGCCCTCTTTCCACCATTGGTGAAGAGCGCAGAAGTAACCCGTTTCTAAAGTGATTTTTATGTGGAATTAAACTCACTAAATGTTCGGCAGTATCTTAACTTTCAATAGCATTAATCAATGGAATTAGATGTTCAACCGGGTAACGCAAGGGGTAGACGTGATTACCCACCTGTGCCATGACGGCTACCCACTGATTATCGCTACCGTATATTATGTAGTGGTTGTCTATTTCACCCACTCTCTCCCAGAGCGTGTCATCATTGGTGAGGGGGGTATGGCCGACAATGACCGGAGTCTCCGGGGAGAGGTTGAAGTATTTACGCAGCTTTTTAACCTCTCTTTTGAAATATCCGGTGGGAGAGTTGAGTCGGCGAATGCGGTTGTGGGTGATCTCCCTCATCAGGTTCTTATGACGGTGGATGTTGATCAGCTCCTTATGCGATGTTGAGCGGATCGGTGGCCCTGCATGACAGGCGATAAAATTTTCTGAGTAGGCAATGTAGGGGAGCTGTTCATAGAAGCGGGCCATCTCGTCTCTATAAGATTTACCCCTTGTCTTGATAAGCGCCTTCTCCCATAGGATGCCCTGGGGTACTCCCTGTTTTCCAATTTCGTCAGAGAAACTGTCGTGATTACCGCGTAGATAGAATACCTGCTGTGGGAAGCGTAGCTTTAACTTGAAGATAAGATCCATGGTCAGCATGGAGCTCTCCATCTCTTCAAGCTTTCCCTTCTCTTCACAATGCACCGCATCTCCTAAAATCACCAGTGATGCATTTCCCTTCTTCAGCGCCTTGAGAAAGCCGCTCTGACTTAAGATAATCAGAAGATTCTCCGCCTTGGCATGCAGGTCACCTATAAGGAGTGGTGTGATTTCAGGCGGAAGCTTGACAACTCCACCCGGTTTTCCAGCATCATTTTTTACCCGGTAGACCTCACTCTCCATCACTTTGTTGACTTGCTTTATCAGCGAGAGTGCGTCATCGCTGGCGAGAGGTTTAATGGGACCACCAAAAATAGTGCGGAGTCGCTTTAGTTTGGCCAGACGCCATTTGCGAATACGGTTGAGCTGTTTCTCCTTTAACAGGGGTGAGACGCAGGATTGGCTCTCTTTGTCGATAACCTTGAATACCAGACTGCCATCATCATTGATGATTTTTAAGTGTTCATCGGCGATGTTTTGGGGAAGATTAAGCAGCTCTTTCTGCTCTGTTTTACCTTTGCCTAAAATGAGTTTATTTCCGACATTTATGCGCAGGAAACCCGATACCCCCTTGAAGTAAGTGTCCGGGTCAAAAATGATGTAGTTCTCTGCATTAAACTCTTTTTTAGAAGGTTTGACCGGTCGCTCTGGGTAGATATGCAGGGCTTTTCCATCAGAACCGATGTTGAGCTGTATTGGGTAGTTTTCCATCTGTAAGCGAACCTTCCTACGCTCCAGTATATAGGCCTGGGTAAGGTCCAGATCTTCACACACCTCCAGCCCGGAAAAACTCTCCATGAGCCGATCAATCAATCCACTTTTCTTCTTGGGGCTAGATTTAGCCATCTGTTAATACTCGGTATTTATAATATGCAGAGGGGCGCTCTCTATCTCTTCTCTGAGGTAGACATTGAGCCCGTTCAGATGCAGATGCAAGGCCGCTTGCCTGTATACCTGAATCTGTTCTTCTATGGTTTTTAGTTCGAGTTTTACATCGACGTGATGCGTTCCCTTCCTGCTTCTCTTCAACCTACGCTCCAACAGAAGGTCGGCAGGGGGCAGCAGAAATTCAAATACGTAGCGATGGCGCCAATTGACAGAGAAAAAGTACTTCTTCTCAGGGGGGATTTTGATCTGTTCAAGGTCGATTTCAGGCTTAATATCCTGTGCTAACCAGGTTTTTTCAAAGACAGCCAGTGCCTCTTTATGCCCTACAAA
>JBEVXV010000433.1:5799-19034 GCA_040505915.1 Sedimenticola sp.
ATCTCCCGTGGACGCAGGGAGAGACTTTGTGCCGTCCACCATTTGTTCAGAGAGAGGTCAATATAACCCTCCTCAGACCAACCGCCAAGCTTACAGATCAGCGTACTCTTTCCTGAGCCGGGTGGTCCAGTGATCAGGAGCTGCCGAAAAGAGATATGTTCAGGGAACATAATACCCTTAATGGTCTGCAGATCTTCAATAGGGGCGGTAATAATCGGCATTGTTTGGGTAGCTTATTTAAAAAACAGGGCTCCCGCTAGAGCCCTACTTTTTTAGAGGCTCCTTAGCTGAAGATGGCCCTGAAAAGAAAGAAGAAGGCAGCAGCCATCAAACCGCCTGCCGGTAGGGTGATAACCCAGGAGATAACGATATTACCGATTACCCGGAGGTCTATCGCCCCAATACCCCGTGCGAGGCCTACGCCCATCACCGCTCCGACGGCGATCTGGGTGGTTGATACCGGCAGACCTGTTTTGGAGGCAAGCACCACAGTGGTCGCTGCGGCTAATGTTGCGCAGTATGCTCGGGTTGGTGTCAGCTCAGTGATTTTGGTGCCTATGGTCTGCATCACCTTATAGCCCATAGTGGCGAGGCCGACAACAATACCGACACCACCAATTAACAGAATCCAGATCGGGAGTCCTGCCTTCTGGGTAATATCCCCGCCACTCTGGACAACAGAGAGTACCGCCGCCATGGGGCCGATGCCGTTGGCCACATCATTGGAGCCATGAGCAAAGGCCATGGCACATGCAGTAAAGACCATCATAGGCGTAAAAGCTTTCTCTACGCTGGCGTAGTGATACTCTCTGTCTGCATCATCATCTATCTTGACCCGGTTGATCAGCATCTTGCCAATAAGCGCAATAATAAGACCAAAAATAGTTGCAACCACAAAGCTCTCAGCGGCGGAAAGCTCCAGGTTAAGGTGCTTTAAGCCTTTAAAGAGGGTGACCAGACAGACGATCCAGCCTACCAGGAAGATATAGACGGGGCCCCAGGTCTTCGCCTTTTCAAAGGGGTCTTCAGTGTTGAGGATAAGTTTTCGGATACTCATCATCAATAGCAGTGCGATGGCTCCACCTATCAGAGGGGATACGATCCAACTGGCGACGATACTGCCAATCTTACCCCAGTTCACGGCATCAACCCCTATACCGGCAACAGCAAAGCCAACAATAGCACCGACGATAGTGTGGGTAGTGGAGACGGGCCAACCTCGGGATGATGCGATCATCAGCCAGATGCCAGCAGACAGCAGTGCGGCTAGCATACCGTAGACCAGAAGCTCGGGTGATCCGGCAATACTGCTCGGATCAATGATGCCTTTTCGGATGGTCGTGGTAACACTGCCGCCTGCAATAAAGGCCCCCGTAAATTCAAAGATTGCAGCGATGATAATAGCTTGCTTGACTGTAATGGCACCCGATCCTACGGGCATCCCCATGGCATTGGCGACATCGTTAGCACCAATTCCCCAGCTCATGTAGAGACCGAAGATAACGGCCATAACAATAAAGATGAACCCCCACTCAGTGATGATTTCCACCGCTGTACTCCTAGGTTGTCTGGTCACTGCGAACTGTAATAAGTTCGCACGCCAAGCGTGTAATATAAAAAATATACGGGAGCCTTACTGCGCTATACAGAAGGCAATAATTTAGTTATCGGGCAATCAAGAGACTCATCCGGTTGCCGACTTTCTCGGCGTTATCAGCCAGACCACCGATCCACTGCAATAGCTGATACCAGAACATGACAGAGACAGGTTTGAGGTCATCCTCCATTGCAAACAGGGTCCGGGTGAGGGCGATGCCCATCTCATCCGTTTCATCTTCCAGCTTACTGAGCTTCTCTATCATCTTACTCACTCTGGAGGCTTCACGACCACGGAAGCCGGTCTCAATCAACTCATCAAGCTCTTCAATGATGGTTGCAGCGCAACCGCAGGTCTCTACACAACGCTGCACAAAGACGACTAACGGCTCAGCCATACCATCGGGCACTGACATATCCCGCGTTATCATCAACCCCGCTATATCCTGGGCAGTATTGGCAATACTGTCCTGCACATCGAGTAGATCCAGGAGATCACGTCGGTCGACCGGCATAAACAGACTTTTTGGCAAGTGGGCTTTAAGCTCATATTTAAGGCTGTCCGCCTCACGCTCCTTGGCAAAGATTATATCTTTCTTTTGGCTGAGCACGGTGCTATTTCCCTCGATCAACGCATCGAACAGGGCCGGTACTTCGATAATGCACTCGTTTATGATGCGCATGTGGGCCTGCAGTGGCTTGAATGGGCTACTTCCCAACAAGGATGCAATAGGATTGGTTGTCCGCATGGATGTCTCCATAATGATGTCGATAATTTGTTTACACTAAACCCTTACTTACAAAGGGAAGGGATCGGTAGTCAAGAGCACGGCACTTTAGCGCTACTCTATAACAGACAGCAAGCAAATAATGGGTCTGCCTGTTAGTTGATGGAATAAATTTATTACCTCAAACAGCTCTCCCCATATGGGGTGGGCAGCGAGTTGTTATGTACATTAAAATCCGCCCTTCCTCAGTCGCAGTGCTTGCATTTGCTCCAACTCGTATGCACCAGAGACTACCACTGAGGTATCTGGAGTAATATCGAGTTCCGGGTTCAGTCGCTTGTAGTCAATAGCGCTGAGAATGACCTTCATCGCATTGAGGCGTGCTTGGTGCTTAATATCTGAACGGATGATGGTCCACGGAGCATGCACCGTATGAGTGTGTCGCAACATCTCAAACTTTGCCTGAGTAAATTCACTTCTGTGTTCCTCTGCATCCAAGTCAACTTCGTTCAGTTTCCAGCGTTGCAGAGGGTCGTCTCTTCGTTGATTAAAACGGCGCGCCTGCTCTTCTCTTGAGACACTGAAATATAGCTTAATAAGAATTATGTTCTGTCTGATAATATCCCTTTCAAAGCCACCGACACCCTTCATAAAATCCTGGTGTTCACGCGCTGTACAGAAACCGAATACAGGCTCGATCATGGCTCTTGTGTACCAACTGCGATCAAACAGCACGATCTCTCCGGCACATGGGAACTCCTGGATATACTTCTGATAAAACCACTGGGATCGCTCTTCAGTCGTGGGTTTACCCAAAGCCACCACCCGATAGTGCCTGGCATTCATATACTGGGATATACGGCGTATGGTGCCGCCTTTACCGGCACCTCCCCGTCCTTCGAAGACGATAATCATCTTCTTGCCGCGTTTCTCTAAGCTCTGCTGGAGCTGGATAAGTTCAGCTTGATAGGGTTTTAATTCATTTACCTGGTCATTCTTGCGTACCGCCTTTTTAAGACGTTTATCTAACTGCTCAATTTTGTCCTGCAGGCGCTTGTTCTCACCAACCAGCTGTTGGTGATTGTCTGCCCCTTGGGACTCAATAGTTAGGGATGGGAGGGGGTCTTCAGCCGTGTCGGCTAACTCACTCTTTATAGCATCAGGTTGGTTAGCACCTTCACTTTCTTGGCCGGTTCTCTTTGACATTTTATTCTCCTGGTACGATGACAGCCCGCTCAGGAGTCCTTTCTCCAACTATTAGAGGGTTAAATGTTTTTCACCTAAATACTACTCCTCTCCGTGTAGCGGTACATTAGCTACTTGTGTGAAACCTAATAAAACATCCACATTATTGAGCAGGGTCAATTGCGCAAGATATGAAGAAACAGTGGCGTGACTACAGGATCAATATTCCTGCTTATAGGTTGCATGCTTCCCTTGTTAGCGATGTCCGGTTAAATACATTAATTCTTGTCGAGAGGGGGGCTCTCGTCTTATAGCAACTCCGCCAATCGCTGAACTCCTTCAACAATCCTGTCTGGTTGACTGTTGGTGAAGTTGAGGCGCATACAGTTACCACCACTGCCATCGGTATAGAAGGCCTCTCCCGGCACAAATGCCACACCTCTCTCAACAGCTTGGTGGAACAGGGTCATCGCATTCATCTCTTTTGTCATTTTCACCCAGACAAACATCCCACCATCGGGATCAGAACGTCTGATCCTGTCACCCATGTGCTGATCGAGGGCACTGGTCATCACCTCCAGGCGGTGACGGTAGTTCTGTTTCAGTCGCTCCAGATGCCTGGGGAGCGCGCCACTACGGAGAAACTCAAGAATCAATATCTGATCATAGTTGCTTGAATGGAGATCGGCTACCTGCTTCATCTTGATGATGCTCTTCATGATGGAGTCTGGTGCACTGGTCCAACCGAGTCTTAAGCCGGGAGCAACTGTCTTCGAGAAGGAGCCGAAGTGAACCACCTGCTCTGGCAGTAGCGACTGCAGGCTGGGCAAGGGATCTCCTCGGTAACGCAGGGCCGAGTAGGGGGCATCTTCAAGAATCCAGGTGCCATATCGCTTAGCCAGAGCAGCCAGCTCATAGAGTCGTTCAGGAGAGTAGCTGATCCCCTTGGGATTTTGGAATTCAGGTACCGTATAGAAACAGCGGATCTCCTTCTGTTTGAACAGCGCCTCCAGCGCCTCCATATTCGGGCCTTCATGGTCGCTGGGCACCGGATGGAGTCTCGCCTGATGGGCATTGAAAACCTGGATTGCCCCGAGGTAGGAGGGCGCTTCGATCGCCACTCCATCACCTGGGTTGAGCAGGCAGCGGGCAGTGAGATCCAGCCCCTGTTGGGAGCCGGTGGTGATAGTGACATTGGGTGTCGAACTTTCTGAGTCACCCAAGTTATCTGTAATCCACCTGCGTAGCTCCTGGTTGCCTTCAGTCTCACCATACTGATAGATGTTTGCTCCCTGATTCTGATGCGCAGCCATGGCGGCGGCCTCAAGTGCTTTGGTTGGAAAGAGTGCCGGGTCTGGCAAGCCGCCAGCAAAAGAGATAACACCGGGTGCTTGTGTCAGAGCCAGTATCTCTCGGATAAATGAGCTGTTCAGGTTTTTGGTACGTTCGGCCAGCATGGGGTAATCTCTCCCTGGTCAGTGTTGCAGATAGAGTGAGCGTATCCGATTGGCATGTGCGTGATTTGCTCAAATGTGGCAATCTGTTTGCTGAAACGTGCGAATTTCCCAGGTCAAGCCATGCCGCTACGCAAACAGACAAAATATGAGCATCAAGAGCGCATCAATGAGGTGCTCTTTCATATTCATGCCGATCTCTCTGCTCAGCATTCAGTCAAGGTGCTGGCGGAGGTCGCCTGTTACTCTCCCTTCCATTTTCAGCGTATCTTTCGTCAGGTTACCGGTGAGAGTGTTAACGACTATATTCGTCGTACCCGGTTGGAGTGGGCGGCCAATCTGTTGATCTTCAATCCTGAAGCCTCAGTGATGGAGGTAGCGTTGGAGTGTGGTTTTAGCTCTAACGCCTCATTTAGTCACGCTTTCAAAGATTGTTTTGACTGTTCGCCTAGGGTTTGGCGTCACAGTGGCTATGAGTCACAGACGGGTGATCTCAAAAGCAGTTGGTCACAAGCAGCGGATAATCCACACCAGGCTTATCATCGTAATACCCTGGAGCAGGTCGCGGGAATCGCTCTCCCAGAGGTGCGGGTTATGCAACTGCCAAAGCAGCGGGTGGCTTACCTCAGACATCTGGGGTATGACCTTACTATCACACCGGTGTGGCAGCGGTTGATAGCCTGGGCATCGGCCCAGGGATTGGATACCGCCTCACAACAGATGATGGGTCTGCTCCATAGTAATCCTGATTTGATTCCCTACGAACAGTGTCGCTATGTCGCCTGTCTTACCCTGCCGCAAGGTAGTTTCCGTCATCACGGAGTGGGGGTAATGGATATCCCCGGTGGGCTCTATGCCAGTTGCCGGGTGGCGGGGGAGTTTGGTGATCTACTCTATGTCATGCGCGCACTCTACCTTGAGTGGCTGCCTGAGAGTGATTACCAGGCCCGCAGCATACCGCCCCATGCCTGTCATCTGGATAACCACTTTATCAACGAATCGGGACGCTTCTGTGTAGACTTCCGTATTCCGGTTGTTCACAAGTAGTCCGTTTCCATGTATTTTCACAAACACCATTGCGATCAAACTAAAATAAGTAAAATAAGGACAGCCATCACTAAAACAATACTAACCATCTGTAGAATAAATAGATAATTTCAGCCAGGATGGCTTGGTTGAATGGTACTGGGGTCACAAACGAAGTGAAATGGGAAGTGTGAGAGGCAATTATGGAACTCGATGCAAGATGACTCATACCAGCGGTAAGAGCGGGGGGAGTTGGTGGTTGAAGTAATCATGAAAACTAAGTGCTATAGAGCACCCTCGATTCCCCCATTCCTTTGAAGAATCGTTGCCCGAGCTGTTTAGCCGCCGCTCTTATTTTACTAACCGGCCTCAGCACAACAGGATGAGGTCGGCCTTTGTGGCCACGAAGGTGGTTAACAAAGGCGCCAGGTTCCAGTCCCATGCGTTGCAGTATAGGAGGTATGTCTGATGGAATGGCTCCCCGCTTACCTTCTCTGATCGTTCTACCGGCCCAATCGACCAACTCCAGATAGTCGATAGCGGTAAGACCGATGGCATTGGGATGTTTATCACCTTCCTGCTTCACCAGAGGCATCAGTATGGGTCTGTTTCCAGATGGAGTGGTTTGATTAAGCGCTTCCTGTATACGCTGCTGGATAGAGGTGTAGTCACTCTCTTCTGGGGTAGTGAGAGTGACCACAATAGTTGATGGTTACCCCCAGGATTCTGATCAAATTATCTGATGGACAAAGAAAAACCCCCTCAAACAACTTGAAAATTATCCGAGGGGGCTGTCTCCCTGTATCGACCAAGAAACAAGAGGCAGAAACAATACTCTCTAATGGGTGTTCTCTCTACTTCTACTTGCTGGAAGGTGTGCAAATAACCGCCGGGGGCAGGGCCAAGGAAGGCTTCAGTCCCTTAGCTGTTATTCCGGCGGCTAAGAAAAAAATGCTTGGCGTCCTCTCTTTATCGGCCTCTTAGCGGCCAAAGGAGATGGGGGTTACCAGCGTTTGGGCAACTTACGTGAGGCGTGAAAGACTCGGAGAATCTCAATGCGTTGCAGGCGAGGGCGAACCCGATAGGGGACAATATAACGGGTCTTGGGAATGACCAGTTCATGGGTACCCGGCAATCGGCCTGGATGTCCTAGCGATGGGTTGTCGCTCAATAATGACACGGTCTGTGCAACCCGCTGTACCACCACTCGGGCAGCCTGGGGATCGTCTTGGGCAATATACTCAGCTTCAGCATCCAAGTTTTTTAATGCGTTACGCAGCCACTTAATTTGCATTGACACCCCACTTGTTGAACACGGCGGCCTCTTCCTCCGGGCTGGCGAAATCTCCTTCATCAACTTCTTTGATGGCGGCTTTTATCTCCTGAATCTGCCACTCATTGATCTCAATAAACTCCCGGACAGCCTCGGAGGCTAGAAACGACTTGCTGCGGTGAGTGCTGGCAGCCAGTTTATCCAAGCGAGATTTAAGCTCGGGTTCCAGGCGGATGGTCATGGTTGTGGATTGTCTCATGGTTTGCCTCGTTGTGTTCGTGTGTACACATTATAATACATTTGGCGTGCGCCTTGGAAGCTAAGGAAAAAACGATTGATGGGGTCGGACTCGATTGATATTCACTAAGCTATTTAAGTACTTCGCAGAGCGGGATTGCCTTGCCTGAGAGTAGAAAAAAGGTCGCTGCTACTTACGATAAAAAAGGAATTAATTTACTATTACCGGGTAGCCAAATAGTAACCGCACTAGATTATTTTAAGACACCGATCTACTCATGGACGTGTAATGCCAATAAAACCAAGGTGTCGTGTCGCCGGTTTCTTCCACCACATGCTATATGGGCCTCAGAAAAGCTTGAGGCATTCCAGTTTTCTCTCTCCATTTCTTTCCCCGACCACCCCTCTTTCTGATCCTCCTCCTCAGCCTGCTGAGTGTCGCCGAGGTGGTGCCCAAGATGGGGCACGTCATGACCCGCGGTCTGGTGCTGGGCCCCAACCAGCAACCGATCTTTGCCGAAGTCAATGAGAGTGGGGTGTTTGTCAACGATATCGGCGAGGCTGTCGGTGCCTATGATAAAGCCCGTGTCATGTCGGGAGAGAGCTACCGCAGTCTATACGGGCACTACCAGAACTTCCGTCAGGCGCATGCCGGTGACAGCGCCCACCGGGGTGCGGTGATTATGTCGGCAGACGAGTACAGAGGGCGTGACCCGAGTAGTGTAAAAGTCCCCAATATGAACTGGGATGGAGTAGGGGAGTCCTTCACCGAAGTGCCGGTGCCCCAGATTACGCTCTCCGAGAGCGTCAAGAGTGTGCTGGTGCGCAACAACAACACCTTTGCCGATCCCCGCCTGCTGCCCCCCGCCGACGGTGCCATCCTCTACCGTAGTGCGATTGACCTGCGCCCGGGTTACCTGCGGGAGCTGGCAGCGGATATAAAATCCCTGCTGATCGGCGAGCAGGGAGAGGTACTCTACAGCGCCCGTAATAACATCGGCTTCAAAGCCGGTTTCTACGAGGATGGAGAGGGTAACCTGAGCAACAGAAGCAGAGACAGGGGAGATAAAATCCATGATTAAATCAAAACCAATCAACAGGAACGACAAGGATGTCTGCTTGCGCTGCTCAGCATCACCAAAAGCCAACCCCGGAAACCCGCAACTATCAACGCCGAAGAGCAGAGCGTACGGCAATGGCTGAGCGATAGACGAGAGTCCAACCCGGATGATGATCCCATCCCCCAGCATGTAGAACGGGATCTGCGAAAGTTTCTGGAGTGCGGGAGACGGGCATATGGCTGTGCGCCAGAGACCTCACCTGCCCGTGGACCACCGGAATTTTTCCTGGAGCTGGATCAGAGTCAGGTGTGGTCTGATGATGTAGTTGAGCTGGCTCCAGAGTTTGTATATGACCAGACGATGAGCTGGTAGGTAATCCCGCCGCCACACAAAAACCGCAGGTACTTCTTGACCTGCATTGGGGCACTTGTGGCTTTTATTCGGTTTGACGGGATATTGGAGTGGATTTCCACTGTTATACCGACAAGAGACTGGGAAAGAAGTGCTTTGCGCTCGCTAAAATCAAAAAATTCATGTGAAGGTGATATTAATACATTGCTGGTTGCAGTGAAATAGGTTGGTTTTGTGGGTTGAAATTCCTATCCTTAATTGACATCCGTGATATAGGATCTATGCTTGATTTATAGACAGCGCCCTATATTTAGGAGATCGCAAGGAATGAGAGGTAATGGCCTATATCATATTTATACCGGCTAACGAGTGTTACTGTGAAAACTGATGGCAGACTCCTTGGTTACGAGTTCAGTTGCCTACTGCTTCAATAAATCAGCTGTTTATCTTTTCTGGGATATGCCGCTGAGACTTACAAACGGTATTTCTTATCTTTTCGCAGAAATCAGAGGGAGGGCGATGGGAGGTCTCCATGTTAATTAAAAAATCGATTCTATTTGTACTTGTATCGATAGTTGCGCTGAATGCAGCGGCATTGAAGCCGTTACCGATGGTGACACTAGAGCATCCGCCATTCAATTACAGAGATCAGAAAACCGGTGAAATCGTAGGATCGACAGTCCACATTCTTCGTGAGGTACTGGAAAGAATCGGGTATGAACCGGTAATTACAATGATGCCGTGGAAGCGTGCTCAACATGAAACCACTAAAGGCAAATTTGCTGGACTGTTTACCTTAACCAAGAGTCCAAATCGTCTGGAAATATACCATTATGTCGATACTCCAGTACTCACGAGCGTTGATGTTTTCTTTAAAATGAAATCAAATAACCTTACGTGGAATAAATTTAGTGATTTACAGGGATTACGCCTTGGCCTAAATGATGGATACAACTATCCTGATGCCTATAAGAATAATCAACATGTCTTTGAGAACGTTTTTATTACTGGTCCAAAACCAGAGTTGCAAGCACTTCAAATGTTGATGCGTGGACGAATTGATCTTTATATGTGTTCAATCAACATATGTACCACCGTGATTCGATTTAACCAAGATAAGCTTCATGGTATTGACTACATGAATAAACCGATTCAAGGTTTTGTGAATGCCTATATTGCTTTTTCAAAGAAATGGCCGGGGGGTCTTGAATTAAGGGACAAATTCGAAAAAGAGTATAAAAAATATATCGAGGAAGGTGGAAGAGACAGAGCACATAAACTGTACCATGTGGTCTCACAATGGGGTGACTCTTTTGATGGCGGGTCAGCCTCAGATACAAAATATATGGATAGATGACAGATAGCGATAGGTGTTGACTAACAACCTAACTGAGTTGCTGCTGTATCGTAGCGAAATCAAGCTGCTCTACCCGTTGTCTCAGGGTAGTTGCCAGTTCAGAATCAATCGGTTCGATCTTTTTGATCACATGGTTGATGTCATCTATATCCAGTACCGTAGCTGCTTTTTTTAATTCCTCTTGTAACGCTTCAGGCAGGGCTGTGATCCGCTCTTTCGAAAGGGGTTCTGCACTGGGTATTTCTATGTCAGGTTTGCCTGCTTCCTCCTCATATAGGTACTTCACACCCAGGTGTTTTTCCATACACTTAAAAATCTCTTCCGGACGGTAGGGTTTTCGTACAAAGTCATTACAGCCAGATTCCATTGCTTCGCTTTTCTGTTGCACGAAGACACTGGCAGTGAGGGTGGCAATTTTAACCTCTTCGCCACCGGACAGCTCACGAATGCATCTGGTAGCAGTTAATCCGTCCATATTCGGCATACGCCTATCCATCCAGATAAAGTGTGGATGCCACTCTTCGAAGGCCCTGATGGCCTTCACGCCATCTTCCGCGATACGCACCTTAAAACCTATTGGCTCAAGCAGTTGCTGTAACAGTAACTGGTTTTCTAACTGATCTTCGACGATGAGAATGCGCCACTCCTCCTGCTCTTCCACTAGTCCAATAACCCTGCTCGCATCCTTTTTGTCAGTGAGTAAAACTTGCTCTAGGTTGCCCCGTTCAACATTAATATGGAAACTGAACGTTGTCCCTTCGCCCGGATCGCTGGTCGCAAAAATCCCACCTCCCATCAGTTTCGCAAATTGACGGGAGATCGCCAAGCCGAGACCTGTCCCTTTTTGTTCTGCCGTGTCCACTAGTTGCACGAAGGGCTTAAAGATGCGGTCAATATTCTCAGAACTGATGCCCATACCGGTGTCCCGCACTTCACCATGGAGCACAATCTGCAGCGAGTTGCTCTCCTTGGCATCCAGGCGCAGGGATACACTACCTTTATCAGTAAATTTAACAGCATTACTCAGAAGATTGATAAGGATCTGGCGGATCTTAGGCGCATCACCACGAATGACATGAGGAAAATTAGACGTTCGATCAAGTAACAGTTGCAGCCCCTTTTGTTCGGCACGAACCTGAATCATATCGATAATATCCCTAATCAGGGCATCTAAATCAACATCCTCAACCTCAAGCTTAATTTTACCAGCTTCGACCTTTGACATATCCAGCACATCATTTATCAGCTGCAGCAGGTGATAGCCGGAACGGTTGATGATTTCCAGGTTACCCTTATGCTTAACACTCAAGGTCTCGTCGTAACTCATAAGATTGGAAAACCCCAATATTGCATTGAGGGGAGTACGCAATTCATGGCTCATGTTGGCTAAAAACAGGCTCTTGGCCTTGTTAGCAGATTCTGCGGCCTCCTTGGACTGAACCAACTCAGCCTCTATTAGTTTCCGCCGCGCAACCTCTGACCTCAGTCGCCAGTTCCAATAAATAAATAGCAACATAACCACATATATGCCAGCCAATAGCGTTAAATCCCTACGAATCAATCCATTCAGGGCAGCTTGTGAAAATCGCATTTCAACCTGGCCTATCAGTATTTCACCGTAATAGAGCGGTGCGGCTTTAAAAATGGCATTTTCTGAAGGATCTTTATCAGCGGAGAAAATAGAGTCCCCTTGATCATCAAGAACTACCAGGCTGACAACCGGGTCACTTTCGATCATTTTTTGCCCTATCTCCCTTACCCCCGCAACATCCAGTGTCCATAACGGTACAGATAAACCGTTGCCCACCTGCGCTAAGATACTATCTATATTCTTATTAAACATACTATTGTGCGTGGAAACTATTGCCCAGATAATCCCTCCCGTGACTAGGGCAATAGCCAAAACAATAGTGAGTTTTTTAAAACTCAGACGTAAGTGCCTCATCCGGAAAAATTCTCTTCTGCCTTGTTGAAAGCATAGACCATTAGCCCGGCATTATTACAGCTCATATCAAGCAGATGAACCCGAGGAAAAAGAATATTATCCCTAGGAAGTGCAGCTCTGGCTGGTACGATGTAGCAGTTAATAGCAGCGAAGAAACAAATATCCCTGCTAAGTACCCGAACATATTATTACGTAACTTCTCAATAACCCACTGGCCTGTACTTGTTGCTCATGCTTCCCTTTAGGAGCGCTTTCTTGAAGCGCGATGAACGTCGCAATATCAACAGCAACATGACGTACTGCAATAGAACATTCCCTCTCCCTATAAGGGAGAGGGCCTGGGTGAGGGTGAATTAAATCAACGACTTATCTATAGCTCCCCCTCACCCCAACCCTCTCCCCACAGGGGAGAGGGAGTTAACGGGACAGCAGTGCTCCGGTGTGGCCGCGGCTGATAGCCTGGGCATCGGCCCAGGGACTGGGTAGCGCCTCACAACAGATGATGGGTCTGCTCCATAGTAATCCTGATTTGATTCCCTACGAACAGTGTCGCTATGTCGCCTGTCTTACCCTGCCGCAAGGTAGTTTCCGTCATCACGGAGTGGGGGTAATGGATATCCCCGGTGGGCTCTATGCCAGTTGCCGGGTGGCGGGGGAGTTTGGTGATCTACTCTATGTCATGCGCGCACTCTACCTTGAGTGGCTGCCTGAGAGTGATTACCAGGCCCGCAGCATACCGCCCCATGCCTGTCATCTGGATAACCATTTTATCAACGAATCGGGACGCTTCTGTGTAGACTTCCGTATTCCGGTTGTTCACAAGTAGTCTGTTTCCAGGTATTTTCACAAACACCATTGAGATCAAGGCACCTCTGAACAGGGCGTGACCGATTACCTTGCACTCGGGAAACAGAATATATGCGTTGAAAATCTTGCTAATGGCCTATTATTGACTATGACCTTCGCCTTGAGCTTGCACCTTCTGAGGCCAATTCAATTTGGCCAGACTATTTCAGAGATTC
>JBEVXV010000434.1:0-1499 GCA_040505915.1 Sedimenticola sp.
GCACTCCCCTGCTCCACCGCTTTCCCCTCCTGCATAACAATCAAATTATCACTGAGGGCGCGCACCACCTTTAGGTCATGACTGATAAAGAGGTAGGCGAGATTGTGCTTCTGCTGCAAGTCACGCAGCAGATCGATAATCTGGGCCTGTACTGACCGGTCGAGAGCGGAGGTGGGTTCATCGAGTACCACCAGGCGGGGGTGCATGATCATCGCCCGGGCGATGGCGATACGTTGACGCTGGCCGCCGGAGAACTCGTGAGGGTAACGGTCGCGGCTGTCGGGGTCGATTCCAACCTCCTGAAGAATTTTGATTACCCGCTGCTCACGCTCCTCCTCGTTGCCGATATTGTGAGCCGTCAGCCCCTCTTCGACGATCTCCCGGATAGAGAGACGGGGACTGAGGGAACCGTAGGGGTCTTGAAAAACCACCTGCATCCGTCGCCGCAAAGCTTTCATGCCTGCTGCATTTTTGGCTGATATTTCACTTCCATCGAAATGGATCGTGCCTTCACTCTCTGTCAGCCGCAGTAGTGCCAGAGCAAGTGTTGTTTTACCTGAGCCGCTCTCTCCCACCACACCAAGGGTGTGACCCGCCTGAAGTCTCATGCTGATCCCATCCACCGCCTTGATGTGATCCACCGTGCGCCGAAGAAAACCTCTCTTGACCGGGAACCACACCTTGAGGTTATCGCAGGCAAGCACCTCTGGAGCGCCTGGTTCACCGGCTATCGGCCGCCCCTTGGGTTCAGCCTCCAGCAGCATCTGTGTATAGGGGTGCTGAGGGGAAGCGAACAGTGCCTGAGTTACGCCCTGCTCTACAATCTCTCCTCCCTGCATCACCGCAACATGGTCCGAGACCTTTTGAACTATGGACAGATCATGGGTAATCAGCAGAATTGCCAATCCCATCTCCTGTTGAAGATCTTTCAACAGGCTGAGAATCTGCGCCTGAATAGTGACATCGAGGGCGGTGGTGGGTTCGTCAGCGATGAGGATATCGGGATCATTGGCCAGGGCCATGGCAATCATCACTCGCTGGCGCTGGCCGCCGGAGAGCTGATGGGGGTAGCTTGCCAGGCGTTTCTCAGGATCACGAATACGCACTTTTCGTAGCAGCTCCAGGGTACGCTCCCGTGCCTGAATCCTGGAGAGACCTTTATGCACAATCAGCACTTCACTGACCTGCTTCTCCACGCTGTGCAGTGGGTTGAGTGAGGTCATCGGCTCCTGGAAGATCATGCCGATTCGGTCACCACGCACCTTGGCCAGTAACGAGCGGCTGGCGCCGACCAGTTCAGCACCATCAAAACGGATGCTGCCGCAGGGGTGGTGCGCTTTGGGATAGGGCAGCAGCTGCATCACCGACAGGGCGGTAACCGACTTGCCGGAACCACTCTCCCCTACCAGGGCCAGCGTCTCCCCCCGCCTGATCTCAAGAGAGACCTGTTTCACCGCCTCTATCTCCTCTCCATTGGAGTGAAAATAGGTGGAGAGATT
>JBEVXV010000434.1:1599-5966 GCA_040505915.1 Sedimenticola sp.
GGGCCAGCGTCTCCCCCCGCCTGATCTCAAGAGAGACCTGTTTCACCGCCTCTATCTCCTCTCCATTGGAGTGAAAATAGGTGGAGAGATTATCAATCACCAGCAAGGGGTTGACGCTCTTCTCAGCTTGATTGCTCATCCCTTACCCCAAGCTCTTTCGTGGATCGAAGGCGTCGCGCACCGCTTCACCGATAAAGATCAACAGGCTCAACATCACTGCAATGGTGAAAAATCCGGCCAGCCCCAGCCAGGGCGCCTGCAGGTTGGCCTTACCCTGTGCCAACACCTCACCCAGGGAGGCGGAGCCCGGCGGCAGGCCGACACCGAGAAAATCGAGGGAGGTCAATACCGTAACCGATCCCGCCAGAACAAAGGGGAGAAAAGTAAGGGTCGCCACCACCGCATTGGGCAACACATGGCGGAAGATAATCACCCGGTCGCTCACACCCAACGAACGGGCGGCGCGCACATACTCAAAGTTACGCGCCCGCAGAAACTCCGCCCGCACCACGCCGACAAAACCCATCCAGGAGAAGAGCAGCATCAGCCCCAGCAACCACCAGAAATTGGGTTCGACGATACTGGCCAGAATGATCAAAAGATAGAGGGTGGGCATTCCCGACCAGACCTCGATAAAACGCTGAAACAACAGATCGACCATGCCGCCAAAATAGCCCTGCACTGCACCTGCGGCGACACCCAGCAGGGCGGAGACGATAGTCAGGGTAAAGCCAAACAGAATCGAGATACGAAAGCCGTAGATCAGCCGGGCGCTGAGATCACGCGCCTGGTCATCGGTACCAAACCAGTGGGTCTCATCGGGTGGCGAAGGGGCCGGTACCGGCAGATCCCAGGCGACTGACTGATGATCGTAGCGAATCAGCGGCCAGAGCATCCAGCCGTCACGATTGATCTTCTCCATCATGTAGGGATCACGGTAGTCGGTCTCGGTCTCCAACTCACCGCCGAAGGTAGTCTCTGGATAGCCATTGAGCACCGGGCTGTAGAGACTCCCCTGATAGCTCAACAGAAAGGGTTTGTCATTGGCGACAAACTCGGCAAAAAGGGTAAAGGTAAAAAGTGCAAGAAAGATCCATAGCGACCACCAGCCGCGACGATTGGCACGAAAGACCGCCAGCCGCCGTTGGGTCATGGGATTTATCTTTCGTGCTCTTTTGGTTGTGACTGCATCACTCATCCCCTCACCCCTCCCTGCTCTCAAAGTCGATACGGGGATCGATAATGGTGTAGGTCATATCACCCACCAGATTCATCACCAGCCCCAACAGGGAGAAGAAGAAGAGCGTACCGAACATCACCGGATAGTCACGGTTGAACGCCGCTTCGAAACCCAGCAACCCAAGCCCATCGAGAGAGAAGATAATCTCGATCAACAAGGAACCGGTAAAGAGAATACTGATAAACGCAGAGGGAAAGCCGGCGATAACAATCAACATGGCGTTACGAAAAACATGTCCATACATCACCCGCCCCTCATCCAGCCCCTTAGCCCGGGCGGTCAACACATACTGCTGGTTGATCTGATCGAGAAAGGAGTTCTTGGTCAACATGGTGAGGGTGGCAAAACCGCCGATGGTCATGGCGGTGATCGGTAGGGCAAGATGCCAGAAGTAGTCACCGATACGCTGGGGCCAGCTCATGGCATCCCAATTTTCCGAGGTGAGCCCGGCCAGGGGGAACCAGTCGAGGTAACTGCCGCCGGCAAATACCACCAGCAGAAAGACGGCAAACAGGAAGCTGGGAATAGCGGTGCCAAGGACGATCAGCACACTGCTCCAGACATCAAAGCGGCTGCCGTCCCGCACCGCCTTGGAGATACCGAGGGGAATACTGATGAGATAGACCAGCAGCGTAGTCCAGAGACCGAGTGAAATAGAGACCGGCATCTTGTCCAGCACCAGATCCATCACCTTGCGATCACGAAAGAAGCTGTCACCAAAATCGAAAACGAGATAGTTTTTCATCATCTCGATAAAGCGGACATGAACCGGTTTATCAAAGCCAAAACGCACCTCCAGCTCTTTGATAAACTCGGGATCCAACCCTTGAGCTCCCCGATACTTACTGTTACCACCGGCGGTCGCCTCTACCGCTCTTTTACCTCCCCCTTTCAGGGTCTCGCCACCACCACGTGTGATACGGTCGGTAATTGCGCTGCTCTCACCGGTTAACTCGGCAATGGCCTGCTCCACCGGCCCACCCGGTGCAATCTGAATTACGATAAAGTTGATCACCATGATGGCAAGCAGGGTGGGAATGATCAGTAACAGACGGCGAAGAATATAGGCACCCATATCAATCTCTCCTGCGCAGATAACGCGCCATCGACCAGATACCGAAAACCAGCAGCATCAGCAGAAGCAGGCGTCGCCAATGAGTCGTTGGCTGCAGCTCTGTCACCTCTCCAGCGGTAGAGAGAGAGCTTCCATCAGACATCACTGTCGTCAGCCGCTCTGCCTTCTCCTCATCGTACCACCAGCGACCGGTCATCACCCCCGACTTGATGCTCACCTCAGGGCGGCTGAATTTATCCCAGTAGAGAATGCGGTCCGCCGGCATATACCAGTTGGGTATGACGTAGAAACCGGCCAGCAGAACCCGATCCAGCGCCTTGGTGTTGGCGATCAGTTCGGCACGACTGGCGGAGGCGATTATCCGCTCCACCAGTTGGTCGACCACCGGATCCTTGATACCGGCCAGATTGCGGCTGCCGGACTGCTCGGCCGCCTTGGTTGTCCAGTAGTTGCGCTGCTCATTGCCGGGATTCTCAGACTGACCCCAGACAAATACCAGCATGTCGTAATCGAAGCTGCGGAGACGATTGACGTACTGGGTCGAATCCACCAGACGAACATGGGCATCGATACCCAGTCGTTCAAGATTTCTCACCATTGGCAGCACTATGCGTTCAAAGGCCTGGGAGACCAGCAGGATTTCGAAGCGGAATGGCTCACCACTCTCCTTATTGACCCTTTTCATATCCCGCACCACCCAGCCTGCCTTTTTCAACAGACGGTCGGCCTCCAGCAGGTTGTCACGGGCCCAACCACTGCCATCAGTTTCGGGTGCCCGATAGGGTGTGGTAAAGACCCGGGGGGGGAGCTGATCACGAAACGGTTCCAGTACCTCCAACTCAGCTCCCTGGGGCAAGCCTTCCGCCACCATATCCGAGTTGGAGAAGTAGCTGTTGCAGCGGGTGTACTGGCCAAAGAAGAGGTTACGGTTGGTCCAGTCGAAATCAAAAGCATAAGCGATAGCCTCGCGCACCAGGGGGTCACTGAATTTTGCCCGCCGGGTGTTGTAGACAAAGGCCTGCATACCCGCCGGCATGCGATGCGTCACCCGCTCCTGCTTGAGCCACCCCTTCTCCACCGCCGGTACCTGGTAGTCCACCGCCCACGCCTTGGCCTGGTTCTCTGCACGAAAATCGATATTACCCGATTTGAGCGCAAGGCGGATGGGGGTCTCGTCACGATAGAAGTCGGTACGGATACGTTCAAAGTTGTCGACACCACGCTTTACCGGCAGATCTTTTCCCCAGTAATCAGCCACCCGCTCCTGCACCACAAAGCGCCCCGCCTCAAAGGAACCCACCCGGTAGGGACCGCTTCCCAGGGGCGGCTCCAGGGTAGTCTTCTCAAAATCGCGTTCCTGCCAGTAGTGCTTCGGCAGGATCGGAATCAGACCGACGATCAGCGGCAACTCTCGGTTATTGCGCTCCTTAAAATGGAACTTCACACGCCGCTCCCCCAGTTTTTCCACCCGCGCCACACTGGAGTAGTAGAAACGGTACTGGGGATCACCCTTGGTGGTGAGCATCTCGAATGACCAGATGACATCATCGGCAGTGATTGGTTTGCCGTCATGCCAGCGTGCTTCCGACCGCAAGTTGAAGATAATCCAGGAGCGGTCATCCGGCCACTCCATGGTCTCCGCTATCAGTCCATATTCGGTAAACGGCTCATCCTTACTGGATAGCAGTAGTGTCTCAACCGAGCCGGTGCTGACCCAATTGCCTTTGGGTATATGGGGGTGGAAACTGTCGTAGGTACCCTTGGTGGCGGTGCGCATAGTGCCACCCTTGGGAGCATTGGGGTTGACGTAGTCGAAGTGCTTAAAATCAGCTGCATACTTCGGCTCATCGTAGAGAGCGATGGCGTGGGATTTATGGACAGCCGTCCAACCATGGCTACAGGCAAGCAGAAGCAGCAGAGAGAGAGTAATCTTGTTTGCCACTGAGAAATGCATCAATATCTTAAATGACTATGCCTTATTGTGTTGCGATTAGGGTACGGGGTCGGAGTCGATTGCGTCGTAAATCGGTAGTAATCACCAACAATCTTAAC
>JBEVXV010000435.1:0-5545 GCA_040505915.1 Sedimenticola sp.
TGTCGGTCATATACGAACATTTTTGCTACTACTAAGCGGGTTATAGATGGGCTTTTGGTCGTGACCAGTGGTGTAACTTGTAGATATAGTAGAGTTGATTAGTGGGGTAGCCTCTGTTGGTGAACTGCGCATAGTTGATCACTTGTATTACACGTCGAGGAGATCCAGCACATTCCGATCCATTTTTTCACACCACAACTCTGCCTCCAAGGCTATAGTGTGTAGTACATTTTTATAAGTGATCATTAGGACTCAGTAGCAAAGTCCAATCATATAGTAAATAAGGGGGGTAGGCGGATAGAGCTAGCAATTATGTCATCGATTAAAGAGTTGTCTGAAGTAGGGAGAGGACTAGGGTTAGATGGCGAAGAGTTGCGACAGTTTATTAAGGATGAGCAAGCTAGAGAGAGAGATATTAGGATGGAGGAAAGACAGTTAAAGTTGGCGCAGTTAGAGTCAGAGGATAAGATTAAGCTAGCGCAGTTAGGGGCTGAACGGGAGCAAATAAATGCTAAATTAGAACAGGAACGACAGTTGAAGTTGGCACAGTTAGAGACAGAGGATAGGATTAAGCGAGCTCAGTTAGAATCTGAAAGAGATCAGAGAGAAGCTGAAAGAGAGCAGAGAGAAGCTGATAGAGAGCAGAGAGAAGCCGACAGGCGAGAAAGGGAAGCGAAGTTAGAGTGTGATAGAGCAGATAGAGCAGCACATATGCAAGAGGCTAGGGATAGGTTAGAGTTAGAAAAGTTAGCTAAAGTAGCTGAGGAGAAAGAACGTGATAGAGCGCTAGAGAAAGAAAGGTTAGAGGTACAGATGGCTAAGGAGAAGATGGATTATGATTGCAAGATGCAAGAGTTACATACTAAGCATGAATTAGACTTAGCTAAGGCAGAGCAAGGTATTCCCGATAGAGATGATAACGTAGATCGTGATCGAAGTAGAATCAAGGGACCAAAACTTCCTTATTTCGAGGAAGCTAAAGACAGCATAGATGCCTATTTGTTTCGGTTTGAGAGATATGCAGAGGTACAGAAGTGGAAACGGGACAATTGGGGAATTCAACTCAGTTCATTACTTAAAGGTAAGGCATTGGAGGTATACTCCAGACTTCCGGTTGAGCAATCATTGAGCTATGACACTCTGGCAGCAGCACTTCTCAAGAGATTTGAGGTCACCGAGGAAGCATTGCGAAAGAAGGTAAGAGAAAGTAAGCCAGAGCGAGGAGAGACATTTGAGCAGTTTGGCGAGAGGTTGAAGAGTTACCACAACAAATGGCTAGACTTAGGTAAAGTAGACCACACATTTGACAAATTACAGGATTTCTTATTGCGGGACCAATTCCTTCAAACCTGTGGGAGAGAGCTGGCGACATTTCTTAAAGAACGGGATATTAAAAATTTTGGTGACATGACGCGACAGGCAGACAGGTATGCTGAGAACAGGGGTGGTGCGTTCACTGTCGTGTCCAGGGGATTTCGAGGTCACGACAGCCAAAGGGTGAGTACACATCAAACTTCACAAGCAAACCGGAACTCACCTGTACATCCGGGGGACAGAGTGTGCTTTGGTTGCGGTAAAAAAGGGCATTTGGCGAGGGACTGTCCAGGACGATATAGAGGTGCTTCAGCTATGGGACAGGAAGTAGGTGAGTACTATCAGCCATATGAACCTGTTCATGTAAATGAACCAGCACGAGGTCATGGAAGAGGTGAGGGGCCACCGATACGAGGTTTTGGAAGAGGTAGGGGGCAACAGACACGGGGTCGTGGGTGGTATGATGAATCACGACGAGGTAGAGGTCAGTCTTTCGAACGAGGTCGTGGAGGTGGACGCGGAGGAGTAATGGGGGCATGCGTCTTAGGTCACGGCATCTTAGGTGGCATAGCGAGTGGCCATACCATGGGAGGTTTAGTGATTCGACCGGGATTTGTAAATGATACACCGGTTAATGTGCTAGAGGATTCAGGGTGCAACGGGATTGTAGTGAAACGAGATTTGGTATACAACGAGCAGATGTTAGAAAAGAAGGTGGAATGTCGCATGATCAATGGACAAAGTATTGTAGTTCCAGTGGCTAGAATCCATATAGACACTCCATATTTACAAGGTACAGTTGAGGCATGGGTAATGGACAAACCAATTTGTGACTTAATAGTCGGTCGAGTACCAGGAGTAGGAGAGCCGCGGACAGATATGAATACAGGTGTAGAGGCGGAAAGGGTGGATGGTTCTATACAGGAAGTAGTTACTCAGGCAGTAGTGACTAGAGGACAGTACGCTAAGGAGCAGAAGGCATACCCTCAGTTAAAAGTTCCAGAAATCGTAGGATTGGACAAAAGGTCAGAGGAAATTATAGAGTTACAAGGTAAGGATGATACGTTGGAAACATGTAGAGAAAACGCCAGAAACAGAGTAGTGAAGCAGACAAGGTCGGGCCAAACCAGTTGGGAATATGTGGAAGGAACCTTATGCCGACAGTATAAAGGTACTGATGGTCAAAAACATGTTCAGCTAGTAGTACCCAAGATACTTAGAACAGAGGTGATGAAATTAGGACACGAGACGATGATGGCAGGTCACTTGGGAACACGTAAGACCATAGACAGGATCACCTCTGAATTTTACTGGCCAGGCTGTAAGAGTGACATTAGAAGGTTTTGTCAGTCATGTAAGCCTTGTCAACTTACAGTACCAAAAGGAAGAGTAGGCAAGGTAAGGCTAGGTAGAATGCCGCTTATGGACACTCCTTTCACCAGAGTGGCGATAGACATCGTGGGACCAATTTTTCCAGCATCCGATAAAGGTAATCGTTTCATTTTGACGATGGTGGATTATGCTACAAGATATCCCGAGGCCGTAGCACTACCCACAATAGAGACCGAGAGGGTAGCCGAGGCACTGGTAGACATGTTTAGCCGAGTAGGTGTTCCGCAAGAAGTTCTCTCAGATCGAGGTTCACAGTTCACCGGAGGTATGATGAAGGAGGTAAATAGATTATTATCCATTCATTCATTGACAACTACACCCTACCACCCTCAATGCAATGGTCTCGTAGAGAGGTTCAACGGTACACTCAAGAGTATGCTTCGGAAGATGAGCGCAGAGAGGCCCAAGGACTGGGATAAGTATCTAGGGGCAGTCTTATTCGCCTACAGAGAAGTACCGCAGGAAAGTATTGGCTTCTCGCCATTTGAATTATTGTATGGGCGGACAGTTCGGGGACCCATGACAATATTACGGGAACTTTGGTCGAAGCCATCAGAGGACAGTGAGGTACAAACAACTTACCAGTATGTGATAGACCTGAAACAGAGATTGGAAGACACCTGTCAGTTGGCACAGAACAACCTCCGAGATGCAGCCAAGTACTACAAAAGGTATTTTGACAGTAAGGCAAAGGATAGACGGTTCGCGGTAGGGCAGAAGGTATTGGTATTGTTGCCGACCAACAACAACAAACTTCTAATGAAGTGGAAAGGACCTTTCACAGTGGAAAAGGTAAGAAACGAGATGGATTGCATAGTAAACATGAAGGGGAAGACAAAGATCTTCCATGCAAACATGTTGAAGGTATACCATGAAAGACCAGTAGAAGACAAAACACCTGTGATAGCAGCAGCAGAAGGTGAAATGGTAAGTTCAGAAACGCAGGCATGGGCAGCAGTGTTTGTTGATGTGATTGAAGAGGCAGAGAACAGGGTACCAGGTAAGGAAGAGGAGGTAAAGGAGGAAGAGGGGCAAGATTTAATAGGGCCATTGCTTTATCCAATGGTAGAGAAGGAATCGTATCAGGACGTAGTGGTGTCGACAGATCTTAGTGGAGGACAGAAACGGAAGGTGGAAGAATTGCTAAGTGAGTTTAGAGATGTATTGACAGATAGACCAGGACGAACCGAGTTAATTGAGATGGAGATTAAGGTAAGAACACCAGAACCGGTTCGTAGCTCTAGAGGATATCCTTATCACCTTAGGGAACAAATTGTGGCCGAAGTCGAGCAGATGGAGCAGTTAGGGGTCATTGAACGGTCAGAGTCTCCTTATGCTTCCCCGTTGATTCTGGTTAAGAAGAAGGATGGTGGTATTAGGACATGTGTAGACCTTAGGGCAGTCAACAAGATAACCGTGTTCGATTCAGAGCCAATGCCGGACCTGGAGAATATATTTGCTAGAATGGGTCAAGCAGGTAAGAAATATTTCTCAAAGTTCGACTTATCAAAAGGATATTGGCAGATCCCACTTAAGGCAGACTCAAAAGAAAAGACAGCTTTCACAACACCAAAAGGGTTGTACCAATTCACGGTCATGTGTTTTGGCCTGGTTACAGCGCCAGCGGTGTTCTCCAGAATGATGCGTAAGTTGCTGGATAACTTACAGGATGTCGATAACTTCATTGACGACATCATGATCTTTTCAGACACCTGGAAGGAACACCTAGACACATTGAGAGAGCTATTGAACCGACTCAGAACACATAAACTTACAGCAAGACCCACAAAATGTATTGTAGGTGCAGGAGACGTTGAGTGCCTGGGACACAGAGTAGGAAAGAATGGGGTCAGTATGCTACCAGATAAGGTACAGGCAATAGTGAATGCTCCGGCTCCAATCACAAAGAGACAGGTACGGGCATTTCTGGGACTGGCAGGCTTCTATCGGAAGTTTATCCCTAATTTTGCAGCAATAGTCGTGCCGTTAACCGACCTCACAAAGAAAGGTGAGGCAAACAAGGTAAGTTGGAGTGACAAACATGACGAGGCGTTCCAGACACTGAAGGCAGCGGTAGCCAAGGAACCAGTACTGCAGGGGGTTGATCTAGGTGCTCGGTTTGTATTGCAAACAGACGCGTCAGATATAGGTCTAGGGGCAGTTCTACTTCAGCCAAGCAGAGATGAGCAGTATGAACTTCAACCAGTAGCCTATGCCAGTAGGAAATTGACACAGAGTGAGAAGAACTTTGCAGTGATCGAGAGAGAATGTTTGGCCATCGTTTGGGCCACTCTCAAGTTTCAGAGGTACCTTTACGGTAAGGAATTTACCCTTCAGACAGACCACCAACCATTAAGATACCTCAAAACAGCAAGATTGGCAAATAGTCGACTGATGCGTTGGGCCCTCTTACTACAACCTTTCAGGTTCACCATTGAAGCGATTAAAGGTACACAGAATGTGGGCGCCGACTATCTGAGTCGTCTTGAAGAGGTATAGGTTATAGGGTGGGGCAGTACAGTAGGATTTTCGTTCAGTTTATCCGTGATTTAGGGAAAAAAGTGTGATACACTTTTGTCCTTTGGGGGGAGTTGTGTCACGGATAAGTTCCCCTAAGGTTAATAAATTGGGGTTTACATTGGTGTACATATAGTTTTAGAATAAGGATGGTTTTAGTGTGAGGTATAGTGGTCAGCTTATGTCCAGGTAGGCTGTTATGACACACCTGTGGTATATATACATGTATATGGAAACTGTGCAGTGAGTGGTATTGAACAATAGAGATTTACGCTTGGGTAGTTCGTGCATGCAATATGTGAACTGGTGAGATGGTTTTGTG
>JBEVXV010000436.1:0-8537 GCA_040505915.1 Sedimenticola sp.
CCAGTCTGCTCATGAGGGTACCTATCTTTTCGTCTTTAGTTGGCATAGGTTATCTCTATTCGCTCATAAGTTACACTCTGTTTTTATGAGTGAGCTCTTGTGAGACCGTGATTATTTACATTGAGCAGCTGATACTGCTAATAAGTTTGCAGATATTCGGGAATACCATGATGTGATGAGGTATTTATGAAAATATACTAAAAAATAGGCAGTTAGAAGCACATTTACTCTTTACGTTAACGTAATAACGTAGTAAAAATGAACTACTTTGCAGGTGGCCGGGCGGACGGGATCATTACGCCGGTCAAACTATAAATACCACCGTGGAAGATAAAAGATGAGCTACGAAGAGATTTATACCCGTTCTATGGAGGATCCTGAAGGCTTTTGGGGGGAGGCAGCAGCCGATATCGTCTGGACCAAACCCTGGGACAAGGTGCTTGATGACTCCAATAAGCCTTTCTATCACTGGTTTGCCGGTGGTGAGCTTAACACCTGCTACAACGCTTTGGATCGGCATGTAGATTCCGGCCGGGCCGATCAGGCGGCGCTGATCTACGACAGCCCAGTGACTGACAGCCTGCGTACCTTCACCTACCGTGAACTGCGCGATACTGTAGCCAAGTTTGCTGGCCTGTTGCAGGCCCATGGCGTGGGCAAGGGTGATCGGGTGATTGTCTATATGCCGATGATCCCGGAGGCGGCAATCGCTATGCTCGCTTGCGCCCGCATCGGTGCAGTGCATTCGGTGGTGTTTGGTGGTTTTGCCGCCAAGGAGCTGGCGACCCGTATCGACGATGCCAAGCCCAAGGTGATCGTCTCCGCCTCCTGTGGTATCGAAGGGGCTCGGGTGATCAAGTATAAGCCCTTGCTCGATGAAGCTATTGAGCTCTCTACCCACAAGCCGGATCACACCATTATCTATCAGCGTCCCCAGGCTGAAGCGTCTATGCAGCCGGGGCGTGATATTCACTGGCAGGAGGCGGCCGCTGTTGCTGAGCCCGCCGACTGTGTTCCTGTGGCGGCTACCGATCCGCTCTATATTCTCTACACCTCGGGCACCACCGGTATTCCCAAGGGGGTAGTGCGTGACAATGGCGGCCACGCCGTTGCCATGAAGTGGACTATGAAGAATATCTATAACGTCGACCCTGGTGATGTCTACTGGGCGGCATCTGATGTGGGCTGGGTCGTCGGTCACTCCTATATCGTTTACGCTCCCCTGCTTCACGGTTGTACCACCATTATGTTCGAGGGCAAACCCATCGGTACGCCCGATCCCGGTGCCTTCTGGCGGGTGATCTCTGAACATGGGGTGAGGGTGATGTTTACCGCCCCCACCGCCTTTCGCGCCATCAAGCGTGAAGATCCGACGGGGGAGTATCTGAAAAAATATGATATGTCCCGTTTTGAGTCGCTCTTCCTCGCCGGTGAGCGTTGCGATCCGGATACCTTGGCCTGGGCCGAGACTCAGCTAAAAGTGCCAGTGATCGACCACTGGTGGCAGACTGAGACCGGTTGGGGTATAGCGGCCAACTGTCTTGGCATTGAGGCACTGCCGGTAAAACCAGGCTCTCCCACCGTCTGTGTTCCGGGCTTCGATGTACGCATCCTCGATGAAAATGGCAGTGAAGAGGTGCCGGGTGAGATTGGTCGTATCATGATCAAATTGCCGATGCCTCCCGGCTGTCTACCGACCCTGTGGGAGAACGATGAGCGTTATGTCGAGTCCTACCTCAGCGCCAACGAGGGTTACTATCTCACCGGTGATGCGGGCTACAAGGATGAAGATGGCTATCTGTGGATCATGAGCCGTATCGACGACATCATCAATGTCGCCGGCCACCGACTCTCCACTGGTGGCATGGAGGAGGTACTTGCTTCCCATCCCGATATCGCCGAATGCGCGGTGATTGGTGCCGCCGACCAGCTCAAGGGTGAACTGCCGGTGGGGATGATCGTGCTCAACGCCGGTGTCGATAAACCCCATGACCAGATCGCTGCCGAAGCGGTCGCCCTGGTGCGCGAAAAGATTGGCCCGGTGGCATCGTTCAAGAAAGTGGTTGTTGTCGCCCGCCTGCCCAAGACCCGCTCCGGCAAGATCCTGCGTGGCACCATGAAGAAGATCGCCGACAGTCAGGAGTGGAAGATGCCGGCAACTATTGATGATCCGACCATTTTGGATGAGATCACAGCGTCGCTGAAAACTATTGGCTACGCGCAGTAGCTAAGGCAGAGCATGCAATAGACCCACCTCACTCTACACAATAAGCTATCAAATCATTTTGATGGGGAGAGATGGCACCTGTAGGAGCGAGCTTGTTCACGATCAACTCCGAGGTCTGTTCTTCGTGAACAAGTTTGCTCCTGTGCTCGATTTTTGAACTGTTATGTAGAGCCACCTTAATCAACTTACTGGACTTACCATGAGTGATTCGTCACAACCGAATCTGGATAACTGGAAAACCCTGGCGGAAAAAGAGCTGCGAGGCCGTTCTTTGGATGACTTGACCTGGCAGACCCCTGAAGGTATTGCCGTCAAACCGCTCTACACTGCGGCGGATCTGGAGGGCTTGGAGCAGTGTGACAGCCTGCCCGGTTTTGCCCCCTTTATGCGCGGGCCCCGGGCGACCATGTACGCCGGTCGTCCCTGGACGGTGCGCCAGTATGCCGGTTTCTCTACCGCCGAAGAGTCCAACGCTTTCTATAGGCGTAATCTGGCGGCGGGTCAGCAGGGATTGTCGGTCGCCTTCGACCTTGCCACTCATCGTGGTTACGACTCTGACCACCCCCGTGTTATCGGCGATGTCGGCAAGGCGGGTGTGGCTATCGATTCTGTTGAGGATATGAAGATCCTCTTCCAGGATATCCCCCTCGACAAGGTGTCGGTCTCCATGACCATGAACGGTGCAGTGCTGCCGGTGATGGCGGGTTATATCGTCGCCGCCGAGGAGCAGGGTATTACGCCGGACAAGCTGGCGGGCACCCTGCAGAACGATATCCTCAAAGAGTTTATGGTACGCAACACCTACATCTATCCGCCGGAGCCATCGATGCGTATCGTCGCCGATATCATCGACTACACCGCCCGCAAGATGCCAAAATTCAACTCGGTCTCGATCTCCGGCTATCACATGCAGGAGGCGGGCTCGACCTGTGTGCAGGAGCTGGCATTCACCATCGCCGATGGCCTGGAGTATGTACGGGCCGCTATCGCTAAAGGGTTGGATGTGGACCAGTTTGCCCCCCGTCTCTCCTTCTTCTTTGCCATCGGCATGAACTTTTTTATGGAGGTGGCCAAGTTGCGTGCCGCCCGCCTGCTTTGGGCTGAGCTGATGGAGAAGCACTTCCAGCCCAAGGATCTGCGCTCAACCATGTTGCGCACCCACTGTCAGACCTCCGGTGTCAGCCTTACCGCAACCGACCCTTACAACAACGTAATGCGTACCACCATCGAGGCGATGGCGGCGGTGCTGGGGGGTACCCAGTCACTTCATACCAACGCCTTTGACGAAGCGCTGGCGCTGCCCACAGAGACATCGGCGCGCATTGCCAGAAATACCCAGCTGGTGATTCAGGAGGAGAGCGGCATTACCAAGGTGGTCGATCCCCTGGCCGGTTCCTACTATGTAGAGAGCCTGACAAACGCCATGGTTGAAGCAGCCCGTAAGCTGATCGATGAGGTGGAGGAGCTGGGTGGCATGACCAGGGCGGTGGCCTCGGGTATGCCCAAGTTGCGTATCGAAGAGGCATCGGCCCGGCGTCAGGCACGTGTCGATCGCGGTGAAGAGGTGATTGTCGGGGTCAACAAGTACCCGCTGGATGTAGAGCCGGAGATCGATGTTCTCGATATCGACAATACCGCAGTGCGGGAGGCTCAGGTAGATAGGCTTCAACGTATCCGCGCAGCGCGTAATGAAAGCGCCTGTGCTACCGCACTGGCCGCACTCACCGCTGCTGCCGAATCGGGTGAAGGTAATCTGCTGGCGCTGGCGGTGGATGCCACTCGTGAGCGGGCCACGGTGGGTGAAATATCCGATGCACTGGAGACGGTCTATGGTCGTCACCGTGCCGTTACCCGCTCCGTCTCCGGTATCTATGGCTCCGCCTACGAGGGCGACGAGGGTTTTGAGATGATCAAACAAGAGGTCGAGGCGTTTGCCGAAGCCGAGGGGCGACGGCCACGTATGCTGGTGGTGAAGATGGGCCAGGATGGACACGACCGCGGCGCCAAGGTGATCGCCACCGCTTTTGCCGATCTCGGCTTCGATGTCGATATTGGCCCCCTCTTCCAGACCCCCGAAGAGGCGGCCCGTCAGGCGGCAGAGAATGATGTCCATGTGGTCGGTGTCTCATCCCTGGCGGCGGGACACAAGACCCTGGTGCCCCAGTTGATAACAGCACTCAAGGCCGAGGGTGCCGAGGATGTTCTGGTGGTTTGTGGCGGTGTTATTCCGCCCCAGGATTACGATGAACTACTCTCCGCCGGAGTATCGGCGGTCTATGGCCCCGGCACCAATATCCCGGTAGCGGCGGCAGAGATGATCGAATTGATCCGCGAGCGTCGCAGTTAAGGTTAGATTTTTTTAGAATCACAGAGCATATAGAGGAGCGCAGAGTACACAGAGGTTTTATTTGCCCAAAATAGCGGTTGATACCTGCTAGCTTGGGAGTGAGTAGAGAGGGCAGGCTATATGCACATAGCCGGAACAGTGATGAAGGTAAACGCCTCTGTCTGCTCTGTGATCCTGAATGAAGAACAGCAATAAGGCTTGGAGAAAACCATGCAAGAGATTATTCAAAAGCTCGAAGAGCACCGACAGGCGGCACGTATCGGCGGTGGCCAGGTGCGCATCGACAAGCAGCACGCCAAGGGCAAGCTCACTGCCCGTGAGCGTATCGAGCTGTTTCTCGATCCCGGCAGCTTTGAAGAGTGGGATATGTTTGTTGAGCATCGCTGCACCGAGTTCGGTATGGAGCAGCAGAAGATTCCAGGTGACGGCGTGGTCACCGGCTATGGCACGGTCAGCGGCCGTCTGATCTTTGTCTTCAGTCAGGACTTTACCGTTTTCGGCGGCTCCCTCTCCGCGTCCCATGCTGAGAAGATCTGCAAGATCATGGATCACGCGATGAAGGTGGGTGCGCCGGTAGTGGGTCTGAATGACTCCGGCGGTGCCCGTATCCAAGAGGGGGTGGACTCACTCGGTGGTTATGCTGATGTTTTTCAGCGCAACGTGCTCGCCTCCGGTGTGGTGCCGCAGATATCCATGATCATGGGGCCCTGCGCTGGTGGTGCGGTCTACTCTCCCTCCATGACCGACTTTATCTTTATGGTAAAAGATAGCTCCTACATGTTCGTTACCGGTCCCGATGTAGTGAAGACGGTGACCCATGAAGAGGTGACGGCGGAGGAGTTGGGTGGTGCCATCACGCACACCACCAAATCGAGTGTCGCCGATCTGGCGTTTGAGAACGATGTGGAGGCGCTGCTGATGCTGCGTCGCTTCATCAACTTTCTGCCTGCCAACAACAGGGAGAGGCCACCGGTGTGGCCGACAGACGATCCCGCTGACCGCAAGATCCCCTCCCTCGACACCCTGGTGCCGGCAGATCCCAACAAGCCCTACGAAATGAAGGAGCTGATCCACAAGATAGTAGATGACGGTGACTTCTTTGAGACCCAGGCCAACCACGCCGCCAATATCATCACCGGCATGGCGCGGATGCAGGGCTCTACCGTCGGTATTGTCGCCAATCAACCGATGGTGTTGGCCGGTTGTCTCGATATCGATTCATCGAAAAAGGCTGCCCGTTTTGTCCGCTTCTGTGATGCTTTCAATATCCCGGTGGTGACCCTGGTGGATGTGCCGGGCTTCCTGCCGGGTACCAGCCAGGAGTACGGCGGTATTATCAAACATGGCGCCAAACTGCTCTACGCTTACGCCGAAGCGACGGTGCCCAAAGTGACGGTGATTACCCGCAAGGCCTACGGTGGTGCTTACGACGTGATGTCATCCAAGCATCTGCGTGGTGACGCCAACTTCGCCTGGCCTACTGCCGAGATCGCGGTGATGGGGCCTAAGGGGGCGGTGGAGATTATCTTCCGTCAGGATCTGGGCGATCAGGAGAAGATCAATCAGCGCACCGATGAGTACCGCGAGCGTTTCGCCAATCCGTTTGTGGCGGGAAGCCGTGGCTTTATCGATGATGTCATCATGCCCCACAGCACCCGCAAACGCATCTGCCGCTCATTGGCGATGCTCAAGGATAAAGAGCTGGAGAACCCCTGGCGCAAGCACGGCAATATTCCGTTGTAAATTTAATTATGGCTAAGGAGGGCGGAAATGGACGCCGACCCCTGGTGACAAATAGATAGCACTGAATAGTTACATGATTTTTAAATATATTCGCGTCTATTCGCGTTTATTTCCGGCCAAAAAAACTGGATAAATAATGTTCAAAAAAATACTGATAGCAAACCGCGGTGAGATCGCCTGCCGTGTAATGAAGACCGCCCGCAAGATGGGTATCAAGAGCGTAGCGGTCTACTCCGATGCGGATAAGGATGCCCTTCATGTGCAGATGGCAGATGAGGCGGTACACATCGGTGCCTCCGCATCCTCTGCGAGTTATCTGGTGATGGAGCGCATTGTCCAGGCGTGCAGGGATAGCGGTGCCGAGGCGGTCCACCCCGGTTACGGCTTCCTCTCCGAGAACTCCGATTTCTGTGATGCCCTAGAGAAGGAGGGGATCGCCTTTATCGGCCCCGCACCTCTGGCGATCAACAGCATGGGTGACAAGATCACCTCCAAGCTGCTGGCGGAGAAGGCGGGGGTCAATGTCATTCCCGGCTATACCGATGTGGTGAAGGACGGTACCCAGGCGGTGGAGATTGCCAATGGTATCGGCTATCCGGTGATGCTCAAGGCATCGGCAGGTGGCGGCGGTAAAGGGATGCGGGTGGCCTGGAATGAGGATGAGTGTCGCGACGGTTTCGAACGCGCTACCAACGAGGCACGTTCCAGCTTTGGGGATGATCGGATCTTTATCGAAAAATTCATCGAAGAGCCGCGCCATATCGAGATTCAGGTGATGGCCGATACCCACGGTAATATCATCTATCTCAACGAGCGCGAATGCTCCATTCAGCGCCGTCATCAGAAGGTGATCGAAGAGGCCCCCTCTCCTTTTGTTGACGAGGCGACACGCAAGGCGATGGGGGAGCAGGCTGTTCTTCTAGCCCGTGCGGTGGACTACCGCAGTGCCGGAACGGTGGAGTTTATTGTCGATGCCAATCGTAACTTCTACTTCCTGGAGATGAATACCCGCCTGCAGGTGGAGCACCCCGTGACCGAATACATCACCGGCCTGGACTTGGTGGAGTTGATGATCAGAGTGGCCAACGGTGAGGAGTTACCGTTGAAGCAGGCGGATGTGCAGCTCAATGGCTGGGCCATGGAATCGAGGGTCTATGCCGAAGACCCCTTCCGCAACTTCCTCCCCTCTATTGGTCGTCTGGTTCACTACCAGCCACCCCAAGGTGAAGGTGTGCGTGTCGATACCGGCGTCTATGAGGGGGGTGAAGTCTCCATGTTCTACGATCCGATGATCGCCAAGCTGGTGACCTATGGTGAGGATCGTAATGGGGCCATTGCACTGATGCAGGAGGCGCTCAACGCCTATTACATCCGCGGTGTTCAGCACAATATCAGCTTCCTTAATGCGCTGATGGTCCACCCCCGCTTTATCGAGGGGCGGCTTACCACCAACTTTATCGCTGAAGAGTATCCCGACGGCTTCAATGCCGCCCATGTGCCCCAGGATGACCCCGCCAAAGCGGTGGCAGTGGCCGCCATGGTCCATCGCAGTTACATTGATCGCGCCGCCCGCCTCAGTGGGCAGTTGCCGGGACATGAGCACAAAGTGGGGGAGAGCTGGGCCGTGGTTATCAACGGAGAGGCCCATCAGGTGACGGCAAAGCCTTCAGCCGATGGCTATGAGGTTGGCTATGGGGGTAACACCTATCTGTTAACGACTGACTGGGAGCTGGGCCAGCCACTGTTCCGCGCCACCATCAACGATGAAACGGTCTGCTTCCAAGTGGAGCGTAGCGGCCTCTGGCTTACACTGACCTATCGTGGCAATGTCACCCGTGCTTTGGTGATGAGCCCTCGCGCCGCTGAACTCCATGCACTCATGCCTGAGAAAATGGCTGCCGATATGTCCAGGTTCCTCCTCTCACCCATGCCCGGCCTACTGGTCAAGGTGGCGGTAAGCGAAGGCCAGAAAGTGACGGCTGGTGAGGAGCTGGTAGTGATCGAGGCGATGAAGATGGAGAATGTCCTGCGTGCCGAACAGGATGGTGTGGTAGCTAGCGTTAAGGCCGAAGTGGGCGATAGCCTGTCGGTGGATCAGGTGATTATTGAGTTTGAATAGTCCGTTATTGGCCACTGCTGTCCCGTTAACTTTGTAGTATGTTGCAGTAACTCCTTGTGTGGAGGTGTTTTTTAGGGCGCATATATCAACAGCAACATGAC
>JBEVXV010000437.1:0-4825 GCA_040505915.1 Sedimenticola sp.
AAAATGTTTTTTTACTTATTTTCGGCTCCAAAACTTGTCGTCAAACACATGAATTATGGGTGGTAAATCATGTCTGCTATAACTTTGGTGATGCTAATGTACCATAATTGGTATGAAAACTCTAAAAAACAAAACAAAACAACAATTTTGTGTTTACATTTTAATAAACGGACACCCCACTCCTTCGTTTGTGCAACGACCCCGGGGCGGTTAATAGAGAATATATATATACGGTATGTTGGTGTGGAATAATGAAATGATTTCATATTCATTTTTAAAGTTAAAAAAAATGCTCCTCAAGTTAGAAACAGCAGCTCCAAATACCTATACACCAAACACATGGATCAGCGGAACAGACACGTATCGTTTGTGATATGGCAAAAGGACACATTTGCAGACTATATCAGAAACACTAATTACTTTCAATTCTTCTGTGAGCTGCGAAACAACAAAGATTCTTAAATCTGACGAATCCAACGGGGTGTTAAAAAAGTTGGTCTTAATGCGAAACTCTTCATAAACGATGTATTTTTCTGAACCATCCCGATTAGACAAAATGTTTCTTACAAGAGCAACCTTGTCACCAACCATAATGCAATTATCTCCCCTACTAACAGAGATGAAAACATCAGGGAACTCGAGTTCTTTGTACTGTGATAGGCACCTGAATTCTCTATTAACTGGTCCATTCATATGTGGTTTCTTTACAATACCAGAAGTGTCTGTTCTTTGAGTGGAAATAAGTTTCTTTTTTTCAGAAAGTCTTCGGACAACCTGAGGTAATGGTAAATTTGGTTTTCGTACTAAGCGCTTGATTTTCCCCAGGAAACTTTCAAAAACAAAGGCAGAAAATCCATCTAGAGGACCAAATTTCGCAACATCTCTTGCCAAATGAACAAGACTATGAACATTGTACACATACATATTATTTCCATATAACTGTCCAAATTCTGTTACAAATAAACGCAAAATGTCATTAGCATACTCACAATATGCAGTGTAGAAGAATGGGCTTGAAAGACAATATATTCCTACACAGAGATACATGAAATGTCGGTAGTTTGCAATTGATATGTTGCCTAGAAGAACAATAGGCCCTGTATATAATAGAAACTGCCGAAATTCAGTGGCTTTCCATCTGTCGACATCGTATAATGATCTGCCCTTCCTTAAAAACTCGCGTGGCAAATCTGCTCGTAAGGCAAGCAGATGATCTGATATAAGCCTAATAGCATTAGAACCTATCCTGCATTTATTTTCAATTGGACCTTTCATCCAGAGAGAGATCAAGCGCTTCACGACACCCAAACACACAAGATGCATATAGTCCAAAGGGAATTGTGTGACCATTCCAACATGCAATGTTCTAAATGGTGATGGCCCCAAATGGTGTGCTTCATTTGACATCTCATCAAATTGAGCATCTGTCCGTAAAGGTGAATTTACTTCTGGAAACAACATCTTGCTTTGCCAAGACCCTTTTTGTTGACATTTGTCACACCCATAGTAGCCACTATGACCCTTGATCTGCTTAACATAAGCTCTTGCTGGTGCATCACAAATAATACACTGAATAAAAACTTGCAACTCGTGGTCTACTTCTGGTATGTGTAAAACATTTTGTTCCAACTCATGCATTTCATTGACAAAAGTATTAAGGTACTCATGCACATCAACAGGTTTGCTGTTTCCTATGTAAAGTCCAATAATAAATGGCTTCGAGTTATATGGTTCTGACAATCTGCCTAGAATTGGCCAGAATTGAGTAGCTGAGCGTTTGAAGAGGGGTAGTCCATCTATATTGATTTGCAAAGACACACTGGCTATATCTTCTACAGATATTGGAGAATTTTCCATTAGTTCCTTTGTAATGCTAGCCGCAGCACCAAAATGGTAATATGAGCCGCCATTCATTTCCACAATGTCATATCGTGTAATTGTGGAAAGTAAGGTCCTAGGGTCCTTGGGCAAACCTGTGTGATATGGATGCAGTATCCCTAATAGACTATGAAGTGCTGTATGAGAAATATTGAACTGAGAAGCCCAGTTTGCAAGCTTACCATCTAAATCATCACAAGCTTCATCGTCAGTTTCCGTGTGGTCATCAGACTCATCCGAAAACAAAGGAGCTGTTATAAATGGACCATGACCTACCACGGGCTGAATGTCATCAGCATGTTCAGTAATGCCTTCGTTAATGCATTCACCCTCTGTTTCGACAGATACACCGACAATACATTCATCATGTTCATTGCCCAGATCTTCACTGCCACCAGTGTACTCACTGATTACCGAGTCCATACACATATCTATTCCATGCCTTACATTGCTTTCACACTGTTCATGATTCACATCTGCATATACATTATCATAGCTATTTGTCTCGATACATGTATCTACCTTTTCCGTGTGACCAGAAAAACATGTACCACTTTCAGTATTGCAAGGAACTGTTGTAGACACTGAATCATTATCATTTCTACTTATAAAATCTAAGTGGCCAGCAACATTTGCTTTGATTTTCCTATAACATTTCCAATACGAGTCTTGTTCTGGTACCTCTGGTTCCATTGTGTGTTATGTAACACAGTTGAGCGTTAGGAGATCTTTGTGGTGACTTAGATGGCAAGCCCTTATCAACAATATATTCACGGTAGAGCTATTAAACCATCACAACGTTAATATATAATAAGTCTATTGCACACTGTATATATATTATTGTACCTGAGTCTAGAGAAAGGGTATATGGAACTAGACGGTCATATTATTTGCTGCCTACATATCCAATACAAGGCCAGCGAGAGATTCACTTACCAATTGGAAATGTATGCAAAAATAAGGTGACAGAATGTAATTTTGAAACACCTAACTGTCCGAGTCTGTTTCCAATAACGAGACTGTGTCCGAAAATCCAGATGAATCACTTAAGTGATCGTCTATTGCTGCATGCCTACTAAACTCTTTTTCAAACACATAACAGAGAGAACGAAACCATTTTCGTTTGACATGCGATTTTGCATGCAGACCATCATACAATCTTGAAAAATGATAAGAATACACAAACTGACGATTATGCCTTTTACGACCGGATCTATTGGTATGTTTATGCAATATTTCTTTATGCCAGAGAACACTCAATGGGCGACCTAACACACTTATATCTGTAACATTTTCATTGATAATGAAGTCATTAATTTGATTTATTTTGTCATTCAAGTGTTTCTGAAAATTCTCTAGTTCTGTTTCTGTGTATTTTGACTGTGTGAGTTTATTGCTGGCTAGAGAAAAATTAATATAACCCAAAAATGAAAAGTGAGGAATTGTAATAAATGCCAATAATGTATTTGGTCTAAGAAGTTTAACTGATTGTCTGAAAAGCCGAAAATGATCAAAAATTGTGTTAAGTGAGACAGTTCCCAACTCTATTTCTTTTCCAAATTTATGTTGAGTTTTAGCGAGAAGATCATTGATACCAACACAAATTTTAACACTTAAGTATTCCTCAGAGCTTGTATGTGATGACAAAAATTGCAATGTTTCTTGCTGTAAGGTGACAATAGAAGCTCCTCGCCTAATGACATAATCAATATGAAAATTTGGCTGTTTGTATGTGTCAAAGTTATTGGCCCTCGAGTCTGAACAAAGTATGTAACGACAATTGCATTTAGAGATCCCCGACATGAATTAACAACAATTCCGCGGAATCAAATGTCTCGCCCCTGAGGCCCCAGAAAAGTAAACAAAATAATTCAATACCCCTATATTCATGTTGATATCATAGTAAAGGCATGTAGAAAGTTTGATGACAATATGAGGTCAGGTGTTGAAATAATTACCAAAACACAAAAACTTAAAGTTGAAATGATGACGCCAACGCCGCCGCCGGAAAAGCAGAACCTATGTCTCGCTTCTGCTTCGCAGGCGAGACAAAAATATGAACAATAGCTAGATTGAGTCTAGTGAGTAGTCTCTAGACCGAGGAAGATGCCTCATCCATGTTGGTAACTTAATATGATTATGAACGTTTGTGTGCTAGATTGCGCATAGAAACAATTATGTTACTGTAAGCTAGCGCTAATACAGCTACACTAACAGACGCACTGATAACTGCAGGTTGTCTAGATTGCGCCTAGACTAGAGGTTAGATCGAGTCGGACAATTTACAGATTTAGGAAGAGAATTTCGCCCACTTAGCCTGTAAATTGATCCCTGATTAAAAGTTTCTAATTGAACAAAGATTTTTTAAACAACTTTACGCGTTTACAGCCCGTGAAATACAAATCTACAAACTGAAAGACGAAAACAGTCTACCGCGAAAACACATGACACAACATTTACCAGCTTACAACGCTAAATGTCTGATTTGTTATTTCCAATAACATGAAACAATATAGATATTAGCTGTTATTGTTTGCCTAAATACACATCACAATTCACATTCATATTTTAAAACATGTACAAATGAAGAAAAACACAATTTCAGTCACCTGCCTCTCTCTTGACTTTGTTCAATTTGCCGCCTGCCTGAAGGTCAATGCAGTCTCGCACTAATATTTTCTTCCGTAATTATTTTAAAAGTAAGCAACGGAGTGAGCAAGTGCATGTCTATCATATTTATAATACATCATCTGATTATTTATTACTATTTTATGACAATTATATATTTTATATGCATACAATTGACGGTGATAGACGCGAGTCACGTGATTGACATTTGTTGATTCAAAAGTTTTAAACTCCCTTCAGAGAACATAATTATGCATCGGCTTGACGTCGGCCCGACATCATTTGAATATCGTAATACCATGTATGTCAAAACTTTGAA
>JBEVXV010000438.1:0-11059 GCA_040505915.1 Sedimenticola sp.
CTATAGGCCAGAAAACCTCTTTGGTTTTAGTATCCCCGGCCTCGGGGTGGTGCTCTCCATTCTGGTGGTGTTTATCACCGGTGTCTTTGTCGCCAATCTTTTTGGCCGTTCCCTGATCTCCCTCTGGGAACGCCTGATGGCACGTATTCCCTTGGTGCGCTCTGTCTACTCTGGGGCGAAGCAGTTAGCGGAGACGATGTTTTCTGACTCTGGGCAGTCATTCCGCAAGGTGCTGCTGGTGGAGTTTCCACGCCCAGGTCTCTGGACGCTGGCTTTTCTTACCGGTACCGATGTGGGTGAGGCACAGCGTAAAACAGGTCGCGATGTGATCAATGTCTATATCCCGACTACGCCCAATCCCACCGGTGGCTATTTCGTCATGGTACCCCGTGAGGATGCAGTGGAGCTTGATATGAGCATCGATGATGGGCTAAAGATGCTGATGTCGATGGGCGCGGTAGTGCCCGATGCAAGAAAACTCGATGAGGAACTTGCACCGCAAGAGGCTAAAACGTAACATTCCCGCTTTTCATCGGCGCTCTTTCCGATACCTTCACAAAATGGAATAAGTTTCATGCGCACTCACTATTGCGGACACCTGAATGCCTCTCATATTGATCAAGAGGTTGAAATCACCGGTTGGGTTCATCGTCGTCGTGATCACGGCGGTGTGATCTTTATTGACCTAAGGGACCGAGAGGGTCTGGTGCAGGTGGTCTATGACCCTGATCTTCGAGATGTTTTCTCCACCGCCGAACAGGTGCGTAACGAGTATGTTCTGCGCGTCAAAGGCCGTGTGCGTGGACGCCCTGAGGGTACGGTTAATTCAGACCTTCCTACGGGTGCGATCGAAATTCTTGGTCTTGAGCTTGAAGTGCTCAATCAGGCCGATACGCCTCCTTTCCAGTTGGATGAGCATGAGACTGTTTCCGAGGAAGTTCGCCTGCGCTACCGCTATATCGACCTCCGTCGTCCGGAGATGCAGCAGCGCATCCGCCTGCGCGCCGCAGTGACCCGTTCCCTGCGTGACTATCTCGATGACAACGGCTTCCTCGATATCGAAACCCCGATGTTGACCAAAGCGACACCTGAGGGGGCTCGCGACTACCTGGTGCCATCACGTACCCACCCAGGGCACTTCTTTGCCCTGCCGCAGTCCCCCCAGCTCTTTAAGCAGTTGTTGATGATGGCGGGTATGGATCGCTACTATCAGGTTGTGCGCTGCTTTCGTGATGAAGATCTGCGTGCGGATCGCCAGCCCGAATTTACCCAGCTTGATGTTGAAGCCTCATTTATCGATGAAGATGACATCATGGGGCTGATGGAGGAGATGATCCGCCGGGTAGTGAAGCAGGTGCTGAATGATGATCTTCCCGATCCATTCCCGCGCATGAGCTATCAGGAGGCGGTTGACCGCTTCGGTACCGACCGCCCTGATCTGCGCTGCGCCATGGAGTTGGTGGATGTGGGTGATCTGATGAAGGCGGTCGAATTCAAGGTGTTCTCCGGCCCCGCTAAAGATCCCAAAGGGCGTGTCGCCGCCCTGTGCATGCCTAAGGGGTGTGCGCTCAGCCGAAAAGAGATCGATGGTTACACCAAGTTTGTCGGTATCTATGGAGCCAAGGGCCTTGCCTACATCAAGGTTAATGAGCTGGCCAAAGGCCGTGAGGGTCTACAGTCACCGATTCTCAAATTCCTGCCGGATGAGGTGGTGGACGAAATTCTAAAGCGGACCGGTGCAGAAGATGGTGATTTGATCTTCTTTGGTGCCGACAGGGCAAGCGTTGTTAATGAGGCGCTGGGTGCCCTACGCGTCAAGCTGGCCGAAGAGCACGGTTTGATGGAGGAGGGCTGGCGGCCACTGTGGATTGTTGATTTCCCTATGTTCGAGTGGGATGAGAAGAGTGATCGCTGGAATGCGCTCCACCACCCCTTTACCGCCCCCAAAGTTGATCAGCTGGAGCTGCTTGAGAATGACCCGGGTGCCTGTCTATCCCGTGCCTACGACATGGTGATCAATGGCAATGAAGTGGGCGGTGGCTCGATACGTATCCATCGATCGGAAGTTCAAGAGCAGGTGTTCCGTCTGCTGGGTATCGGCGAGGAGGAGGCAGAGGAGAAGTTTGGCTTCCTGTTGGAGGCGCTGAAGTACGGTTGCCCTCCTCACGGCGGTCTGGCCTTTGGTCTCGATCGCTTGGTGATGCTGTTGGTGGGTGCCAACTCCATTCGTGAGGTGATGGCTTTCCCGAAAACCCAGACGGCGGCCTGTATGCTCACCTCCGCCCCTTCAGAGGTGAGTCCAGGACAGCTGCGCGAACTCTCAATCCGGGTGCGTCAGCCCCAGAGTGAAGAGAAAGCGAAAGAGTGATTCTGTCTCAAGTGGGTGCTGAAAAACTAAGCCCAGCTGTAACTATTCAGCTGGGTTTGGGGTCGGAGTCGATTGCGTTGTAAAAGGTGCATTCCCCCTCTGCCGTGCATGGACTGCGGCGATGTTGCTGTGCAATCGGGTATAATCCTAATATCACTTTTCTGACTTAGGCGAATCAATATGGCATCAAGATCATTCAATAGCTCCAGTTTTTTTCTGCGTTTTTTTCTGGCACTAGTGGTTGTTTTCTGTACCTATAACCCTGAAGGTCTCTCCTATTACCACTGGGCATTGACCGATCTGGACACTATCTCCATTCTCAAGGCCTTTCTCGGTGTCGTGCTGTTGATTGGCTGGGTCATTCTTATAAGGGCGACTATCTCCTCTTTGGGTATTATCGGTGTCGTATTGGCCGGTGCTTTCTTCGGCCTGTTGATCTGGTTACTTGTCGATCTGGTAGGGTTGGATGCCGCCAACATAAAGGTCATGAGCTATATTGTCGAGGTGGTGCTAATGGGCATACTCAGTGCCGGGGTCTCCTGGTCACATATCCGCCGACGGGTATCTGGGCAGATCGATATAGATGATGTAGAGGATTGATTGGTACGCGTCCATTTCCAGCAAGATCATATGGCTACTCGTAACCATTCATCTATACTTGTTTTTGGGCTGTTTTTACGGCCGGGGTCGGAGTTAGTTGCGTCGTAAAAGGTGTGCTTTCCACCCATCTTGGCGCAACGCTTTCACTCCCTGCTCACACCCCTTACCCACATCCATGTGGGCAACGCATCCGCTCCCACGGATGCTCTTCGCCATACCTCGGTTACAACGTATCCGATGCGAAATCAGCCAGCCTGGAACGCTCCCCTCGCAGCAGGGTGATATGCCCGCTGTGCTCCCACTCTTTGAAGCGGTCAACCGCATAAGTAAGACCGGAGGTGGTCTCTGTCAGGTAGGGGGTGTCGATCTGTGAGACGTTACCGAGGCAGACGATCTTGGTACCGGGTCCCGCCCGGGTGATCAGGGTCTTCATCTGCTTCGATGTGAGATTCTGAGCCTCATCAAGGATGATGTACTTGTTGAGGAAGGTGCGGCCACGCATAAAGTTCAGGGAGTGAATGCGGATGCGTGAACGTAGTAGATCATCGGTAGCGGCGCGGCCCCACTCTCCCCCCTCGGTCTGGGTCAGCACTTCCAGATTATCCATCAGTGCGCCCATCCAGGGGGTCATCTTCTCCTCTTCGGTGCCTGGTAGGAAACCGATATCTTCACCCACCGGTACCGTGACACGGGTCATGATGATTTCACGGTAGATATTCTGATCCAGGGTCTGAGCCAGTCCGGCGGCTAGCGCAAGGAGTGTCTTGCCGGTGCCTGCGGATCCCAATAGGGAGACAAAATCGACCTCTGGATCCATCAGCATATTGAGGGCGAAATTCTGCTCGCGGTTGCGTGCGGAGATGCCCCACACGGAGTGCTTCTGCTGGCGGTAGTCGTTGGTCAGCTCGATGATGGCATCACTACCATCGATACGGCGAACCATCGCCTCAAAGCCGTTGTCACCCTCCATCAAGAGGCATTCGTTGGCGTACCACGCCTCTGCATCCGGGCCACTTACCCGGTAGAACGTGCGACCCTCCTCCTGCCAGGAGTCGAGGTCTTTGCTGTGACTCTCCCAGAAATCTTCCGGTAGCACGGCTTCACCGCTGTAGAGCAGAGCGACATCATCCAGCACCTGATCGTTGTAGTAGTCCTCGGAGCAGATACCCAGGACAGCCGCCTTGATACGCAGGTTGATGTCTTTGGATATGAGGATAACATCAGACTCTGGATGTTCATTTTGCAATGCAATGGCGATTCCCAGAATATTGTTATCGGGTATGTTTCCCGGCAGGGTATCGGGTAGAAGCTTCCCCAGCGTCTTGGTCTGGAAAAAGAGACGCCCATGCTCAGTTGCATGGGTAGCTTTTCCATTCCCCGGTGCTGGTAGCGGGAGGCCTGCATCGATCGCTTCTTTGCTGGCGTTAGACATTAACTCATCAAGAAAGCGGGAGGTCTGGCGTACATTGCGGGCAACTTCCGACATCCCTTTTTTTGACCGGTCCAGCTCTTCCAGAACCACCATCGGAATAAAGACATCGTGTTCCTGGAAGCGGAAAATTGAGGTGGGATCATGCATCAGTACATTGGTGTCTAGGATGTAGAGTCGGCGTTTGATGTTGTCATTCATTAATGCTTAGTTCCTGAGGAAGTGGGGTTGTAACCCGTTGTTGTTATAGTCTTTAGGCCTGGGTAGCTAGTCCTTGTTAGCGACAGTGTTTAGCGGCTCGCTTTTTTCAGTGCTCTTACCGCATCAAGCACCTCTTCGACATGCCCGTTGACCTTCACCTTTCGCCACTCCTGACGTAAGACGCCGTCTGCATCGATGAGGAAGGTGCTGCGCTCAATACCTCGCACCTTCTTGCCGTACATATTTTTCATCTTGATGACATCAAAGGCGTTGCACAGCAGTTCATCAGGATCTGACAGTAGATCGAATGAGAACGCCTGTTTGGCCTTGAAATTCTCCTGCGCTTTGATCTTGTCTCTGGAGGCACCGAGAATGGCGCAGGAGTGACGGCGGAATTTGGTGATCGCCTGACTGAAGTCGCGGCCCTCCAGGGTACAGCCAGGTGTACTTGCCTTTGGGTAGAAGTAGAGCACGAGGATTTTGCCACGGTAATCTGATAGCTTTATCTGTTTGTCACCCGTCGCCTGTAGCGTTATATCCGGGATCTCTTTATCAATAGTCGCATGAGTCATGGGGGTGTTAGCCTTTTTCCGGTTCAAGAACCGCGTCCAGATTCAGTGAGTCACAAAACTCCATAAATTCATCCCGCAAGGTGGCGATATGTATATTCGAGGGGATGCCAACGCTCATATGGACGGCAAACATCGGTGTTCCTGTATGGGCGGCTGCGTAGCTGCTTGTCACAAGATCCTCGATATTGATCTCTCTCTTGGAGAAAAAACTGGCTAGGTGGTGGACGATGCCGGGGTTATCCAGTGCGACGACTTCGACACCGTAGGGGAGCTGGTTTATGGCGGTTTTGCGTTCAGCGGTGCGTTTGACGGTGATGGTCAGTTCCAGTTGCTGTTCAAGCACAGTAACGACATCTTCCAGTTTGGTCAGGGTATTCCAGTTGCCCTCAACCAGAAGCAGAACGGCAAACTCCCCCCCCAATACGGTCATTCTGCTGTCGGCAATACTACAGCCACCGTCAAGTATGACCTTTGATAAGTTGTCAACAATACCGGGACGGTCTCTCCCCAGGGCGGAAATTACCAGGTAGTTTTTACTAGACATCAGTTACAGAGTGCTCCTCGCTATGACAGTAATTTGAGAACCCTCCGAGTTACTTGGGGTTCTTGAGTGAGTTTATCAACCAATTAAGAGTGTAGCGCTCCTGATACCTCCTTGTCTTCCCCTCTTGTGGTGCTTGAATAGGTAGATAGTGACAGTTTATCTGAGTTGCGCCTATAGGGGAGGGGCGATAGTGCCGTTTCCTCGTATCTATGGGGCTATTTTACAGGGTTCCCTTGTCAGGGTGTCGGCCCGCGATTTAGAATAGATGGCTTAGTTCTAATAAAAGGTGGAGTTCACAGATGTTTCAAGGCAGCTTTGTCGCGCTGGTTACACCCATGTTCGAGGATGGTAGTCTCGACGAGGGGAGCTTGCGTTCGCTGATCGACTGGCATGTAGAACAGGGAACAGACGGTATTGTCGCGGTTGGCACCACCGGTGAGTCTGCTACCCTGGATGAGAGAGAGCACTGCTATGCCATCTGTCAGATGGTTGAGTTTACCGCTGGCCGCCTCCCTGTGATGGCGGGCACGGGGGCTAATTCCACTACCGAGGCGATCAATCTTACCCGCTGTGCCAAAGAGGCCGGCGCTGATGCCGCGCTGCTGGTGACACCCTACTACAACAAACCGACCCAGGAGGGGCTGTTCCTCCACCACCAAGCGGTTGCTGAAGCGGTGGACCTCCCTCAGATGCTCTACAATGTGCCGGGAAGAACCGCCTGCGATATGTTACCTGAGACAATTGGGCGGCTGTCAGAAATTCCCAATATTATTGGTGTCAAAGAGGCTACCGGGGATCTACAGCGGGTATCGCAGATCCGCACACGCTGTGGTGATGAGTTTGATATCTTTAGTGGCGATGATGCCACTTCACGAGAGCTGATCCTCGCTGGAGGTCAGGGAACTATCTCGGTGACTGCCAATATCGCACCTGGTGCTGTAAGCCGGATGGTAGCAGCGGCCCTGGCAGGAGATGCCGTGCAAGCTGAGGAGATCGATAGTCAGATCGAGGTATTGCACCGGAATCTGTTCCTGGAGTCGAATCCCATCCCGGTAAAATGGGCACTCTACGAGATGGGCAGGATACCCAAGGGTATTCGCCTGCCACTGACCTGGTTTGCTCAGGAGCACCGGGACACTTTACGCAGCGCCATGCTGCAAGCCGGTATCCTCTGAGCTCCTAACCAGCTTAAATAGATACGACTGAAATAGGTTGATTACCCAATGTCCGTAAAATTTAGCAATTTACTTGTCACTCCTTTTCTAGCGGCTGTCGTTGTCGGCTGTGGTTCTTTGCCTAATGCCGACGATGTGCTGCCCGACCGCAAAGTGGAGTACAAGCGAGCATCACAGGCAGGCACCAGTCTTGAGGTTCCCCCTGATCTGACCAGAAGCACGATCAATGATGCGCTTGAGATTCCGGATGCCCCCAACGCGGGTGCCGCAACCCTCTCCGGAGTGATGCAGCGTGAACAGATCCAGGGGCGTGTTTCGAGCCGCACTCAGGTGATGCCGACAATTAGAGATATGGAGGTGCGCCGCGACGGTGATCAGCGCTGGTTGGTGATTCAGGGGGGCGTCGATGATGTCTGGTTCAAGGTGGTTGATTTTTGGCAGGACAGCGGCATTCTCCTTGCGGAGCAGGATTCCACTATTGGCGTGATGGTAACCGATTGGCTAGAGAACCGGGAAGATATCAAGAGCGATTTTGTCACCGATACAGTGCGCAAGGTTTTTGATGGTATCTACTCGGCTTCCACTCGAGATCAATACCGTATTCGCATTGAGCGGGGAGCGGAGGAGGGTGTCACAGAACTCTATCTGACGCATCGTGGTATGCAGGAGACGATTCTGCAAGACACCAGCGCTAAGACCGATCGGAACGTCTGGAACCCGAGGGCGACGGATCACGGCTTGGAAGCTGAGATGTTGCGGCGGTTGATGGTGCATATGGGAATAGCGGATCAGTATGCCAGCCGCTCATTGGCACGCAAAGGCGTCAAGGCTAAACACCGTTCTACACTGAAACACACGGCTGATCAGGTCTCCCTGGCGATTGATGAAACCCCTTCCCGAGCATGGCGACTCACGGGCGTGGCACTGGATCGTGTCGGCTTTGCTGTTGAGGATCGTGATCGTACTAAGGGCATCTACTATGTTCGTTACAACGACCCGATGAAGGATACTGAAGATCCTGGCCTCCTCAGCAAACTCGCCTTCTGGAAAGATAATGACAGCGATATAGATAAGAGCAATCAGTATCAGGTCAGTCTGCAGCCAGAAGGTGCTGGTACCCGCGTAGTGGTGCTTAACGAGAGCGGAGTGAGAGACAGCTCAGAAACAGCACTGCGTATTCTGACGCTGCTTAACGAGCAGATAAAATAGTTACCAAGGAGTCTGTTCGAGAAATAGGAGCCGTAGCGAGGGAATTCCATTTCGAGTCCAGTTTTTTGATCATTTGAGGCGAATAGTCACTTTTATTCAACGAAAATGATCGGAAAAATGGGCCAAAATGGGATTTCCGCAGTAGGTTCTCTACTCTTGGTCAGACTCCTGGGAGCTAATGGCTTGATCTTGGCGAGAAGCACGGGTGCGATTTACCTCATTGGGGAGCGGTAGCGGTGGTAACTCCACACTGATAGAGAGTGGTGGAACACAACTGCTGCTCGACTGTGGTTTTGCCGCTAGAGAGGTGGAACGCAGACTGCAGATGGTAGGTACCACAGCGGAGGCGCTGGATGGCATTCTGGTGACCCATGAGCATCAGGATCATATACGGGGAGTGGGTGCCTTGGCGCGCCGCTACGATAAACCTGTCTGGCTTACCTACGGTACTCACCGTCTCAACCGTTGTGGACACCTCTCCCAGTTACAACTGATCCACAGCCACCAGCCAGCGTTTACCATTGGTGACATCGAGGTGCAGCCCTTTCCTGTGCCCCACGATGCCAAGGAACCGGTTCAGTACCTGTTTCAAAGTGCTGACACCAAGCTCGGCGTGCTGACGGACCTCGGTTGTATTACCCCCCATATTCTTCATATGCTGGAGGATTGTGATGCCCTACTGCTGGAGTGTAATCACGATCCGCAGATGCTGAGTGATGGCCCCTATCCCCCGTCATTGCAGCAGCGGGTGAGAGGTGGGTTGGGCCACCTTAGCAACCTTCAGGCAGCTGAACTGCTGCGGCGCCTGGAGCATGGGCGCTTGCAACACCTGGTAGCGGCTCATCTGAGCGAAAAAAATAATCATCCCGAAAGGGTGCGGAAGACACTGTTGTCGGCTGTTCCAGAAATAGAGGCGCGTCTATCGATCACCTCTCAGGATCAGGTCTCCGGCTGGTTTGAGATTTGAGAAGGCCGTAACTTCTCAAAAAGTCCCGCCTCGGACAGGTTCCTAGGTGCAGTAACCCCTTTTCAGGAGACGCGGTGAATAGATCCCTGTACGCTCACAGCAGCATCCCTGCTGCTGTATGTCCTGAAAAGGTGTCACTGCACCTACCTGAAAGTTATCCATCGGTGGGTTATTGAGAAGTTACAGAAGGCCACGCAAAATGCTATTTCCAAAAGAGTCCCGTTATTTCAAGGGAGTGCGCTGGGTCAACGTGATTCTCCGCACACTGCACCTGGTCGGTCTGGCCGGTGTCGGTGCCGGTTTCTTCTATCCTGGGGTGGATGATAGCTGGCGTCTCTTCTTTTATCTCACCTTGATATCCGGTGTCGGTCTTATGCTGATCTCCATCTGGACCAACGGTATCTGGCTGATCCAGTTGCGTGGTCAGGCCATTCTATTCAAGCTGCTGTTGCTGGGGATTATGCCTTTTTTCCCTGATCTGAAAGCCGCGCTCTTTCTTACCGTTATTATCATCTCGGGGCTGATATCACATGCCACCGCCAATACACGCTACTACTCCCTGTTTCACCGTCGCCGTATTGATAAGCTCTAGATTAAAAAAAAATCAGGGGTCAGTTCTTTCATTTTGCATCACTCATGTGTAGAGTAGACCCTTATGGCTAGACCTTTGCGCATAGAGTTTTCCGGTGCTCTTTACCATGTCACCTCGCGGGGTGACGGGCAGGAGGCAATTTATCTCGATGATGGGGATAGAGGTCTTTTTATGGAGGTATTGGGGGAGGCGTGTGAGCAGTACAATTGGGTAGCTCACTCCTGGTGTCAGATGACTAACCATTACCATCTGCTGATCGAGACGCCGGATGGGAATTTATCAAAAGGAATGCGACACCTCAACGGTGTCTATACACAGCACTTCAATCGAAAGCATCAGCGCGTCGGACATATTTTCCAGGGACGATTCAAGGCTATTCTAGTAGAGAGGGAGATCTATCTATTGGAGTTGGCGCGCTATATCGTTTTGAATCCTGTGCGGGCGGGAATGGTGACAGGGGCAGAGCATTGGCCCTGGAGCAGTTACCGGCAGACCGCCGGTCTGGAGGTTAGCCCCACATGGTTTGACAGCCACTGGCTACTGAGCTTATTTACAAAGCGCCGTAGTCTTGCTGTACGACGCTACATGGAGTTTGTAGCCAATGGTGTGCAGGAGGCATCCCCCTGGGGGGGGTTGAAGCATCAGGTGTTTTTGGGGAGTGATGCTTTTGTTAAGAAGTTACAGAAAAAGGTAGCTCGACAGAATCTGTCGGAGGTGACAAAGGTACGGAGGCGAGGTAAGCCAAAGTCGCTTGAGTCGTATAATAGAGCGGCGACACGTAACAGGGCGATGTTTTTAGCCTACAGAAGCGGTGGCTACACGCTAAAAGATATTGCCGATTATCATGGGGTACACTGCTCAACCGTCAGCCGGGTTGTAAAGGGTATTGCAAAAAGAGAGACCTGACCCCGTGACCTACGCATACCTGTCCCATACATCAGGCAGATCATTAGCCTCTTCATTCCATCTAAGTATGAGATAACCTATTCAACTTCTTTAGGGCTCAGCACAGTGGGAATGCGTCTGGGGTGTTTAGGGCGCTTGAAAAGGCCGATATCTCCAAGCGGGCTCTCCAAAACACGGGCATAGAAAAAAACCAGAGCATTCAGCGCCAACCCCTGAGTTGCACCAGAAACCTTGCGTTTAACCGCCAAAGAAGGAAACAAAGAAGGAAACAAGGACAGCCATCACTCAACAAAGGAAACAAGGACAGCCATCACTCAAGGAAACAAGGACAGCCATCACTAAAACAGCCATCACTAAAACAATACCAACCATCTGTAGAATAAATAGATAATTTTAGACAGTATGGCTTGGTTGAATGGTTCTGGGGATCAAAAACGAAGTGAAATGGGAAGTGTGAGAGGCAATTATTGAAATCGATGCAAGAGGACTCATACCA
>JBEVXV010000439.1:0-4291 GCA_040505915.1 Sedimenticola sp.
TGAGGCAACATGCTTCAATGACATACGTGTTGGTTGGATCTGTATCGTCACACTCGTGCAGACAGCCGACCTGAACAAGCAGACGGGCTGTCTACACGAGGACGGGATACAACTCCGACCAATTACATCTGGATGGAAGTGAGACTATTGGGGTCTTGTGTCTGTAAGTCGTAACGTTTACACATTCCAATAATGATAATAATGATATGCTACTGTGAAGTTTCATTTCTATTCGTGAGCATGTTAAGTGTAGAACTACAATACTATGACCAATAGTATTTCATGATGAGAGATACAAATTTCGAGAGGTTATGCAGTTCTTTCAAGTTGCTCGTGTTCATGAGTTGGTGGAATTTTATTGTATTTGGTCTGGTATAATAATACGGTTTCAAAAAAGATGCTCTTGCTCGTTTTAGTTCTTTACAACATAACAGGTGATGATATTCGTCCCCTAAATCATTGTTACACAGTTTACAAATTCTCCGTTGTCTGTCTGTTCTAGTCCACCTTCCAGTTTCAACGGGTAACTTATGGTTTCGAGTTCGAAATAGCAAAATTGGTTTATATTCCTTTTCAGTTAATTTTAATAGGTAGTTTTCTGTACAAATATTTTCTTTAAAAAGTCTGTATGTTTTATCTTCCTGAATTACGGATCTCCATTTTGATATATACAAATCTTTCAGTTTTTGTTTAATGCTACAAATGAGCCATTTTATATTAGGTACGTTTTGTGCTGTCCACAAACCAGACAGTCCACAATCAATAAAAATCTGCTTTAGATACGAGATCCATTGAAAATCAATATTCCCATGGGTATATAGACTAAATAAAATGGAGTACATATGACCCGATAATTTTATATTGTCAGGGGTTATTAATTTTGTCCAAAAGCTGGTCATTCGGGTAAGTATATCGACCTGCACTGGGAATATACCTAGTTCACCGTATATCATTGTACTTGGTGTGGAACGTTTTAAGTTTAGTGCGTATTTGTAATACTTTAGTTGTACGCGTTCAATTACTTCATTGTTGCCATATCCCCATATTTCAGAGCCATAAAGCAAAATAGGTTTAATGGTTTTCTCGAAAAGGTCAATTTGTATGTCGACGGGCAAGTTAAGCTCTCTCACTTTTGAAAGAAGACTGTACATAGCTTTCGTAGCCTGGTTAGCGATATGTTTTTTGGCATTCGTAAAAGAACCACTCTGTGACATAAATATTCCTAAATATTTATATTCTGTTACTATTTCTAGTTTTGTATCGTTTAGAAAAAAATTACTTCGTTTAGCAGGTCTACCTTTTGAAAATATGAGAATTTTTGATTTATTAATATTAACGGTTAATTTCCATTCCACGCAGTATTTGTGAAATTCCGTGAGTGAGTTTTGTAGATCGATTGCTGTATCACTGAAAAGTACAGTGTCATCGGCGTATAGGAGTATAAATAGTTTCAAGTATATTCCTATTTCGTCATCCAGTTCATGTGTTTGGCATTTTATTCCACTAACGTCTTTTGACATTAAAAACAGTTCAAGGTCATTTAAGTATAGCGAAAATAGAAGTGGGGACAGATTTTCGCCTTGTCTGACTCCTATGTTACATGAGAAAAAACTACTTTTGTTTCCGTTTGCAAGCACACATGATTTTATATTGTTGTACATGTTTTTTATCAGTGTTAGACATTTTCCATTTATGTTATGATCAATTAATTTAGTCCATAACCCATTTCTCCAAACTTTGTCGAATGCTGCTTTGAAATCTATGAATGCACAGTATAGCTTCTTTTTATTTTTTTGTAATATCTGTGTTAGGGCGTGGAGTACGAATAGGTTGTCCGCGGTAGAGTGGCCTTTGCGAAATCCAGCTTGGGAGTCACGGATTACATGGTGTTCCTCCGCAAATTTAGTTAATCTTTTATTTATTATAGCTGTGAATAACTTTCCAAAGCAGCTTAGTAGTGTTATCGGCCTATAATTGCCTGGGTCATTGAAGTCTCCATTTTTCTTATATATAGGTTTTATGATGCCAATAGTCCATGATTCTGGAATCACACCGGTATCTAGGATAATGTTGAATAATTTTACATATGTGGGTAGCATTATATGAGCTGTATGTTTAAGATGTTCATTTACGACCGAATCTATTCCGTTTGCTTTATTATTCTTCAGTGATTTAATTACTTTTAGGATTTCTTCTGACGTAATAGGTGTGTTTATTTCTTCGTTTGTCCCTCTGTCATTATGTTCTGTTTGATTATGTAAGCATTCCGAATTATCGGATTGACCTATACTCTTAAAATGCTCATATAATTTTTCTAGTGGACAATCGACATCGGGTTTGTTTTTATTACCATTTATTATCTTCCAGTATTCCTTCGTGTTACCTTTTCTAAGTTTTCGTAGTTTGTTGACCTTTTCTTGTTTATATTGTTTGTAATATTTATTTAGAGTTGTTTTGTATTGTTTACATTTTTCGCTTAAACGTTGCTTATTATCATCAGTTTTGCGAAGTTTATATTGGTATTTCGCCCTATGGAAATCTTTTCTTGTTTTCCGGCAGTTATTACCATACCAATTATTTTTATTTGACCCACTAGTTTGCGGTTTGTTCGGCTTAACCCCAAATGTATCTTTAGCACACGTGGTGAATAATAGTCCTATATTATTAACTACGTTGTCAATATTTGACTGTGTTACATTACCGGGCAGCTGGTTTACCAAATTATTTATAACATTCAACCTTTCGTTGTCGAAATTATTCAGATATTCGGCTGTCTTTTTTTCATTCCATAAATAAAATATTTCTTCCGTATTTACGTTTTGGTTTGTTTCATTTATACCCGATATATTGATACTGGCACAGACAGGGTTGTGTACATCTGAGAACATACTACAGAATTCCATGACGTGAAAGTCGTCTATACATGCGAACAAATTGGGTGAAGCTATAAAATAATCTACAGTACTTGCGTCCCGACATGTTTTCATGCCTATATGATCGTCATGTCCTGTACGACCATTCAAAATGAACAGGTTATTAAATTTACAAAATTCTATGAGTTCATACCCATATGTGTTAGTACCGCTATCGGCATTTATACGTTCCAGTGAAACATTAGTGTTTTGGAAATGAGACAGTATTTCGTTGTATTCATCAACAATAAACTCTAAATTATGTTCATTACACAAAAACGCATCGGGTTCGACAATTTCTCGCAGTTTACCTGTACGACTATTCGTGTCACCAATTAGTAATATTTCCGAGTATTTCGGCGACAGAGAATTCAACTCATTCTGCAATTCTATGTATGGGTCAATTACAGAGTATTTGGTTCGTTCAGGGGGGATATAAATGGCCCCACATAATACATCGTCATTCAAGCATGTCAATTGTTTGGAGATTGCGAACCACAACACAAGTTTACTGTCGGTTTTTATTTCTCTTATATACTTATAGTACTTTGATTTTATAGCAACAGCTAAGCCACCAGATTTATATTTCGATATAGTTTTCCTGTTTTTAAACAAAATATTGTAATCGTTCAGCATAACTGTTGATATGTCTAGATCGTCTAGCTTAGTTTCTTGCATACTAATAATATCAAATTGAGCTAGTAAAGATTTAAACTCTGGGTAAACTTGTCGTGTTCGCAATCCACATACATTCAGTGATAATATATTTAAAACAGATGTAGACTGGTTTTGTCCATTATCAAATGTGTTTGGGCGTTCTGTAAACGTGTGCCCTCCCACGTGATCCTATGTATTGTAAGACATGCCGGCTGGACCGTCGCCGCTATTGTTCTCGCGCGCAGTGTTATCGGTCGACTGCAGTAGATCATGAATGACCGGCTGGCCACTACCTGTATTGTTAGTGCAGTCCGGTATTTGTGGCCTATTGTGGGGAGTGGTCATTTCACGCGTAACATCGTGCGGCATGGTCAGCTCAGTGTCTGCAATTAGGTTTGTAGCGCGTGGAATGGTCGTGTCTATGCTGGTGTCAATAGTCGCACGCGAATTTATCGTCGAGCTGCACTGGGTCAGCAGTTCACCGTTATTTGGCGGCGTAGGATTTGTTTTCGCATACATTTCACTGGAGACAATCACTGCGGGGGCCGGGGGAAGGGGATATTGGGTAACACTGGGATTTTGGTCAACAGGTTCGCTAGCTATCGATACAAGTATGTTGTCTGTATGTCGCGATGTTTGTTCACTATGTTTGTCGTTTTCACGGGCTTTTTTTGAATCTGCCTCATCGATCAGCGGGGATGTAGCCTTTTTTTTCCGCGCGT
>JBEVXV010000440.1:0-2619 GCA_040505915.1 Sedimenticola sp.
TGCTAAAATGGTAGCAGTTGGTCGGGGTGGACAATCTGGACGGTCCACAGACGCAGAAAGAAGTGATTGATCCGCTGTTCAAGACCTCGCCCACCGACTATGCAACCCTGCATACTGTACTGATGTTGACTCAGGGAATCTCTGCTGTTGTGGTCGGTCCTGAGAGAAGAACCATCATAACGCTCGATCTGGATCTGTACAACCGCGCTCTCCAGCTTCAGCAATCAGTGGGTAACACCAACTGGATCCTCCGAGCAGGTGTTCTGCATATTGCGCTTGCTGCCCTGCACGCTCTTGGCAAGACTCTTGACGGAAGTGGCATCGACACATGTGCCATTGAAACGGGCACATATACGTCTGCAGCTCTGCGCGGGATATATGGTGGTAAGGCTTACAAGCGAGGTGTTGAGTACCACATTACGACCAGCCTGGCGATCATGATGATGAAGTTCAAATCCATTTTCTCTTCACAACCACCTGGACATCTTCGTGTGAAGTGTGCTGCTCTCAAGAAGGCTCTCCATCTACGCAGTCCAGACATGGTTGAGAACTTCGACGACATCCAGTCCTGGTACTCTGGAAATCTGAAGCCACATGAAGAAGATGACACCGGAGAGCTCTCTCAGTTTCTCACGCAGTACCTCGAGCAGGTGGAATGTCTTCTACATCTCATCAGTGCTTGTCGCTCAGGTGACTGGGAAGGTTACTTGGCTGCGCTAGAGAACATCATCAAGTATTTCTTCGCGCATGATCTCCTGAACTACGCTCGCCTGATGCCAGTACATCTCGCACAAATGAACGCCCTCGAACGGGATGATCCAGCAACATGGAATGCACTGAAGTCAGGAGACTTTGTTGTAGCGAAATCAGAGGTCCCCTTCACTCAATTGTTCACCGACCAGACCCTCGAGCAGGAGATCAAGGAGTTGAAGCGTCACGGAGGTATGGTCGGACTGAGTCAAGATGAAGCCGCTCTGGACCGACTAGTTACCATCACACCTCATCTCGCTCGTATAGTGAAGCAGTACCTCAACAGATTCCCTCAATCCTCCAAGTCTTCAGAGCGAAACGAACACTACCAGCTCTCCGGAGATGTCGCAGTGAGGTCGCGAGCATACGCAGTGAAACTCCTTCACGCTATCGAGTTGCATTGTGCGGGCAATCCGTTCAATGGACAGTCCCCGTTGAAGAGCCTGGCTTCATCAGCTCTTGTGCCACCAGATGCAAAGGATGACATACTACACTATGCAGAGAAAGGCCAGAAGCGTTTTGATGAGTTCATCCGCAGCATATTGCTGCCCACATCAACTCTCTCCGTTTGGGACCCAATGACAAAGCTGAAGACGTTCGCGAACTGGATGCAGAAAACTAAAGTCCGTGTGGGTGGCAAGATTATCAAGCTGCGAGAGGAGCGTGAACTGCTCGGCAGATTTCTCATCATCCAAGGAAGCCGACCTGAGCTGGTGCCAAAGCTAGAGGAGACGATCGGCGAGTACGAGATGTCGGTGGTGCCACGTGCCCTTTGCGCTGTCGATGGCTCACTCTACATTCCGGCGGACAAGGCCAGTCTGATGCATGCAGTTGAAGGGGTCAGTCCTCAACCAATTCAAGGTGTCTCTCTTCCCGATACAGCACCGGCGGATCGTCCATCTCGGGTCCTCATTGTTGATGCCATGGCTGTCCTTCAGAGCATGAAAAAAACACCAACCATGCAGAAGATATCTGACCTTCAAGTTGCATTCATCAAGCGCATTAAGTGGATGATGGTCGGCTACCAAGAGGGTCGAGTGGTCTTTGACCGTTACCTTGAACAGTCTCTCAAGAACAAGACACGACAGAAGAGATCAGTGACGTCCACAGAATTCGAGATCCACCCAGAAATGAACCTCACCATGCCTCTGAAGGAGATTCTATCTGCATCAATGACCAAGAGTAGCCTGATATCTATGTTCGCTCAGGGTCTGCTGGAACACTTCGCCAGTAACGACGACTTCAAGCTGGTCGTCGTGTACGACACCAAAATTAAGGGCCAATATTTTGAAGAAGACCATTCACACGAAGAAGCTGACACGCTGATTCCTAATCAAGTGCTAGCCTCAATAGCAGAGAGTGATCGGCGAGAAGTCTGTGTTTGGTCACCCGACACCGATGTCCTCACGCTACTCCTCGACTTGGTGTCGTGTGGGCGCCTGGGAGATTATACTCGTCTGAAGTTTTTAACTGGCAAGGGCACGAAGTACCGAGAAATTGATGTGGTGGAGCGAGTGCGAGTGATTGGATCCCACAAATGTCAAGGGCTCATCGGACTCCACAATTTCTCAGGCGCTGACTGGGGTGGAAAATGTGTGGGTATTACCAAGAAGACCTGGGTTGGCGCTTACATGAAGCTTGGTGACGATGACCCTGTCATTAACTGCTTCAGGGAGCTTGGAGAAGGTGGTATCCCATCTAAGCTGATCAACGGTGAGCTGCCACTGCAGGTCAAGGGTTTGGAGCAGTTTGTCTGCAGCGTATACTCATCGACAGGCCCAACAACCCTACCAGCGTTGAGGTGGGAGCTGTTTCGATCGAAGAACTTGGAGGGAGAGATGTTACCGCCTACTCGCGCTGCCTTAATGC
>JBEVXV010000441.1:0-2832 GCA_040505915.1 Sedimenticola sp.
GAGGCCATGTCTGGACAGAAGCCGTCTGGTCATAGCGCGGTACCCTAGAGATGATCCGCTACCGAGAAGCTCGTGCTAAAAGTAGACAACAATAATTAACTAGAAATGAGGCTTGTCGGTACACAAATGCCCCCGCTGAAAGCAAAAAAAACGATGGCAAATTTGAAAACACAAAACTGCTGGATGAACGTGGGTTTGTCACAGGGCGGTAGAGGAGCATTGGAGTAATACCTGTGTCACAGGTGAAGCAGATCAATGAGATATACATTATTTATAAGCCATCAGCCGAACGTAAGTACGGACGTACGTAAGGACGCCGGTAACACCATATGCCCCCGTAACCATTCGGTGGCGGGGTATACAAAATATGTCAATAGTATTGGATGCACTCACTCGTACATGTAGTATCAAATACATACAAGCAAAGCGTCATACACGTTGATTCAAACTGAAGAGTTATAAGCCTACATGATCACAGATGTAGGCACATCTACCCGATGTTCATGAAATTATTATTGTCTATATCAAAGAGAAAGCCTATTCATTCCGTGCAAATCAACTACTTTTCACGACTATCCACGTTTATTGGCTCCAACATTGCAAGTAAATGCAGATCATCCATTACATTGTCAAAGTTAAACTTTCCATTCAACCCAGACGCTTTTATAGAGTTCAACCCCCGACATATTATTTTTCTGTCTATTCTTATTTCTGATGAATAAATCATGCTTCTACAGGATTTAAATATTGGCTGAACAAAAATCGTCGACACCTTTTTATACGCCCTTTTGAACAACGGGACGTATTATGGATTCACCTTGTACGGGCGTCCGGGCTTGCGTCCGCGTGGGCGGCGGGCAGAACATGTCCACGCGATAAGTTAAGTTCTCCTTGGCCGATCCTAATCATAGTCGATTTACAGCTTTGTCACGACAAGAGGAAGTAGCCTATTGATTGTCGGCGGAATTATTCACCCCTGGTATCCAAAACAGATTTCATCTTTTTCTGTGGATCTTTGTCCATGTGATAGCTTAAGTTATACTTTATGGATGTTAACTAAATGCGGTATATAGCTTTCTCACATTGACCGGCGTATTGTGTGACCTTCGGCACTCTTGTTATATTTTGGATTTAAATCATTGCTTTATAGTCCTGGCGCTGGCCTATAACGCTGATTACGATCAATGCGAGACTTTCTTTATGAATGAATTCACTTCCCGTAAACATTCTCAAATGTGACGCTCTTGATTTCTCGGTCCCAATGCATTGCAGCCATTCTTCAAAATGGCGCCATTATAAGTTACTTTTCCTCATGCATGTAATTCCGTCAATTTATCACATAGGGGAATAACTTGCCGTCTATACCTATGTTTTCGTTGTCAAGGGACATGATGATACTTTCAATATTCTATTGAATCACAGTGTTGATGAAGACTTTCCCAAAATAAAAATGGCCGCCATTGAAATTTTCTTTTTCTCATAAATCTGTCAATTCCTCACTGAGGGTAGCACCCAACTACTGTGCATGCGTCCCGTCAGTTATTAAATCCACTACAACATCATGAAATGCTGGATTTAGTGCATAATCATTCCAATAACAAAAAGAAACCAAAATAGTCATCATGATTGCCACAGCAACAAGAAACATACACCACTGTAAGCTTCAGGTCGTTCATTAAACTATTGTATTTGATCATTTAATACAGATGCTTTTTCGGAGTCTGTTTCATATTCCGTCCCATTATATTCTAAGGTTGGTAGCGATCTATGTGTATTGTTTAAATGCAATAGTTGTTTCGATATTTTCCAAAATAGTTTAATGTCAGTATCATTGTTTTTTAATTTCGATGCTAGGTCATCATTATACGTTTTATTGGCTTCTCTAATTTCTGAAACTCCAGCGTTGATTTTCAAGACCTATACGGTTTTCTAGCAGGATGTATAAGTAAACGAAATCCAGTTGTTGAATGGAATATAAGTGTTGCAAAACTGTTGAACCATCCAACAAATGGATTTCGAGTACTCGCAAAATGGACTAATCTAATCATTATGTTTTCGAAATTCCCGTTAGGGGGAGTGTTTCTTATCCTGGCCCAGTGTCTAAAAATGCGGCAGGTGTGTAAACACATGCCGTTTCTAGATACCCAGACATAACTCGCTGGAACAAGACAACATTTACAAAGGCATTTCTACCGATTTACGGGAACCAGGTCTCGATCGAAAGTAAAATGATTGTATATTTGATCCCCACCACAACATTTCACTAATTGCATGCCTTTATTGCGATATTTGTTGAAAACCCGAGGGCACCTATTCTGATTGTCACAAGGTAACAAGTGATTTCTGATTGGTTGTGTGGTATATAAACAGAGCTTTTGCGATCACGTGTCACGTGGTACGGGAAATTCAATACAGCTGTTGAATATTTATTAGATAATCGTGGAAACAACGGATACTATTTCGAATAAAAAAACACGTTTATATTGTACCTCAAACGCTGTAAACCTGGTTATTGCTCTATTAAACATTAATTCACCATAGTGTATCAGAAAGATGCTATTTTATTGCATAACAAGATACGGATACACAATCTTTCAGTACATGTAATAGACCGTCATCAAATCAGTAAAACTTGTATATGTGCAATACTAAACAGTACTATAGCAACAACAGAATTAGCAAACTGCACTAGCCTACATACTATTAGCAGAACATATCATATTATTAATCAAAACAGGCTAAGTGGGTTTGTGTATACTTACTTGCAGCGCATCCTCAGCATAATTTCCATCTGCCATTGCGCAATGTCGACGAAGATTCAGCGTACGTAGA
>JBEVXV010000442.1:0-2034 GCA_040505915.1 Sedimenticola sp.
TTCTTGGCTTTGGCATGTCTCTCCTTGACTTACATGGTTCTTTGTATGTTCTTATTACATTAACATGTTATGGGTAGATGTCAAATGATGGATGTCCTCTCTACTCCTCATCTTGCTGCTCCTGCGTGTCAGATAGCAGCTTAAACTACTGTCCAGAATCTGGGGTCCACTATACCAATCAGAAACAACAGGCCGTCCTTTGGTAGCGAAGAGCGGATTGAAAAGATCGAAAAACTGACCGGCAGGATACTAAAACTCCAAAAGCGCGGCCCAAAGAAATATGACCAGAATAGATAAGTATATTAAGGAACAGTGAGACCCCGACCTACCCGGTGCATCAATACTTGACAGTTAGTACTATAGTAGTATCATTTGGTTATGCCTAAGAAAATTCGTGAGTTAATCTCAATGCTTGAAAAATTCGGCTTTTCCAATAGAGGTGGAAAAGGTAGTCATCGAAATTTTCTCCATCCTTCTGGGGCAAAAGTCACTATTTCAGGGAAGCTTGGTAGTGATGCTCTCAAATATCAAGAGAAGGAAGTGAAATCAAAGATTGAAGAGGTCAAAAAATGAAAGTTGCAGACCAATACATGAAGTTAGTTGAATGGGCAGAAGAAGACCAATGCTATATTGGTTCTTCACCTGGTTTTATCGGTCCTTGTTGTCATGGAAATGATGAAGCTAAGGTTTATAAAGAGCTTTGCGGCATTGTTGATGAATGGGTGGATATTCACCAGAAAGAAAAACTCCCTTTGCCGGAATCATTTACGAATAAATCCTTTTCAGGAAAATTTGTTATTCGTGTAGGGAAAGATCTTCACAAAGCTCTCGCTATTAGGGCTGCAAAGTCTGGTGAAAGCCTTAATAATTTATGTACTGATCTTTTGCGTAGTTCAATGATTCATAAAGGCTAATCGGGATAGGGAGATATCGCGTCAGATTTCAGTTGGAATCATCTAACTTAATGTATTAACAGATCATTTTAGCAATCGGCAAAGTCATACAGTCTCATTAATCTTCCGGTACTATGATCTAAAGAGAGGACACCCAGTGCGCCAAGCAAAAGCTGGCACCAGGTTGGAGGTGAAAGCCCTCTACACAGTAAGGGGTAGTGACCCGCTGTGGCCCCGAGTCATGGACTGCTGCCCGTAAGGGTAGTGGCTAAGCGTTGACAGGGGAACATGCAGGCTCAGTATTGAGCTCCGAAATCACCATTGCTGATGATGCCGGTACTGGTGCTGACCGCTCGTGACGCCTGGCATCAACGGGTAGATGGATTCAAGGCTGGCGCCGATGACTATCTGGGCAAACCCTTCCATGTGGAGGAGCTGCTGGTCCGTCTCCAGGCGCTGATTCGGCGCAGCAGTGGCCTTACCACAGCAGAGCTGCAGTGCGGTGGCCTACGCCTTAACGAAGAGCTGCAACAGGTGATACTCCCCAGCGATAAGGTGGTCGATCTCACCGCCACAGAGTTTCGCCTGCTACGTTACTTTATGCTCCATCCCGGGCATATTCTCTCCAAAAGTCGACTCACCGAGCATGTCTATGATCAAGACTTCGACCGCGACAGCAACCTGATTGAGGTCTATGTCCGGCGTCTGCGGGAGCGCATAGGCCAGGAGCGTATTGAAACCCGGCGTGGTCAGGGCTACCTCTTTGTCGCGGGAGAGAAATGAACTCCCTTGGCAAGCAGCTACAGGTAGGGCTGGCGATAGGGCTGCTACTCTTTCTTGGCCTGCTCTGGTGGGGGGGGAGTCTGGCGCTGCGCAACCTCACCGAAGGCTTTGTCGCCTCACGGTTGCAGCACGATGCTGAGACCCTGCTGGCCACGCTCGATCTGAGCAACCCTGAAAAGCCGGTGCTCTCCGTCAGTGGCTTCGGTAATCTCTACCACCAACCGCTCTCCGGTCACTACTATCAGGTGATGTTTAGCGATGGTGCACTGCTCACCTCACGTTCGCTGTGGGACCAACGCATGGAGTTTCCAGTGTTTACCCCTGGCACATCGGATCACTGGCGCATGGCTGGCCCCTC
>JBEVXV010000443.1:0-5070 GCA_040505915.1 Sedimenticola sp.
GGCCTGCGCTTCGGGAATCAGTTGCTTAGTTGCTCAGCTTGGAGCAACATTTTAGGAATATTACCGTCGGAGACTGATTTTTCTTTTTTCTCCGTATAAACGGTTTTGCGTAAATGATATCGATCTGGAATATGTGTTATTATTACGTTTGTGAATTTCAAGTTCATTTTACAATGCTACATTTATTATTGTGAACTAGTTACTGACAATAACATTTCGGATCGATTTACCGGTATCTGGAAGAGCCGTACCTGATCGTCAGCTGTTGTATACAGGACAGACTTCAAGAAGATCAGGTATACGCGAACCAACCATTTATATTTTAATATGTTTCCGTGCTTGATATGAGCACATTTATATGCTATGACTCGCAATTGCCTAGTATATTATCTTTGCCGACGTTTTATACGTTTACACGTATATACACTATCACACGTGTGTCCATGTACATGCATCGACCTTTAGTCCTGGGACTAGTCGCTGTAATCATTCGTATGGCACACATTATTTATTAGATTTACGGTCACTATATATGCAATCTAGTGACTGGTATTTCTGTTGGACTTTGTATGGTCCATACTGTTACATACGAACTGGCAGTTCTGTTGGACTATGTATGGTCCATACTGTTGCATTATGAACATGTGCGCCTTAATTATGTTCTGGGTTTTTGTATGAAGGTCTCTATAGCACGTGCGTCAGTTATACGCATTTCTTTTCCCAAAACAGATACGGGCATTTATCAAGTTATGCCCAGTTTGCTGGTCAAGTTCACATGCTCGTGCATTGCGTAGGGATCCCACTTATGTACGACATATATACGCATCTATGTTTCATTACCAGAACGGGCTGACAATATATGAGGTGATTGCATTATTCTATCGTGTATTTAAGGGTGGGATGTGTATCCGTACGTGCCTCTTTCATGTGTCACATATTACAGGTGCATGCGAAACATGAACCATTCCGCTTACTTATATTGGCCACTCAAACACATTCTGTAGTAGGCCATTACATCGTGGACATACTACTGTTGTATAGCGGGTTATTTAGACTTTTGTCTGAGCACGAGTGCATGCATATGTGATGTAATTCTCCTCATGTGCACGTGCATATCGTTAATGCCAAAATTAGACCATTACTAGTTCATGATTTAGTGCAGGCGCGCCCACCACGCGTCTAATACAGATGTAGTAGACGGCACTTTCTGTTTTTATTTTAGTCGCCGTTACAAAATGGGAAAGCGGAAAAACACGTCCGAGAACATCCCGCATACCACTACCGGGGCTACGCGTGCTACCGGCAGTCCAGCGCGTGCCACGGGCCGAGCGAAGCGCGCAAAAAATACTATGGTATCCAAATCAAACAGCGATGCTGGACTATCAACCGAACAGATGAGTGATCTGATTAAAACAATTACCGAAGCAGTGACGCAGAACGTTATAACTAGCCTGCAGGGAACTGTAGCCAGGGACACGACACATACGCCTACCCAGCCAGATATCAATGCTCATCCGACTGGCAGCATTGATGGCACAGCGACACGCCTGGATGACGGAGAAGCCGGTAGGCCTGGACCGTCGGGCACGTGTAACGCGGACATAGCGCTAGGTATGCCACCAGTTACTACCAACGTCGGTATGCCTACGCTGGTCACATCGTCCCTGCCATTGGGATATAATGTTTCAGACAAACTCAGACGTCAGATTCTCGAGAATGATTATGTGGATTTCTCATGTCTGGTTTTCCCATCAGACGATAATGACCCATCAGTCAAATTAACGGTGAACGGGACCGGTGTGGGGTTTTCGCAGGCTAAGGGAAAACAATTGCGAGCGATGTTTCAATGGAACCAGGCTTTCGATATCTATGTCGCGATATACTGTACAAAATATTCTGAACTCATTGCTGGGTTGATAAAATATGGCCATACAGTACGTCAGATCAACCAATTCTTTGGTTTTAATGCTGCTAAGTATTATGACCAGAATTTCCGTCAATTACGAAAGCTGGAACCTCTAGACTGGTCTAAAATTCACGACGAGCTGTGGCGTTTGGCTGCCCTCCAAACTCGCACTAATACGGGACCACCGCCTACCAGCGGCTCGCAGTTTTTTCGTCCCTCAGCCTCAGATATGCGAAAACTACCAAACGGTTTCTGTTTTGCCTACGGCAGATTTGGAAAATGTTCAAAAACCAATTGCACCTATAAACACGTGTGCGCTACCTGTAACGGAAAACACCCGACGCGCGACTGCAATTCTCAGCCACCAACAAGTGCAGCCATTGGCATTACCGACTCCCGTATCCGCAAAGGCACTGAATAGGACATTACAACGTTATGATCCGCATCTTAGGGACTATCTAGTTTCCGGTTTCACATTTGGCTTTGACTTAGGAATTCAGGGCGACATTGCTATTCAACCCGCTCATACATGTAATCATGCTTCGGCACTGGCCAATCCAGATATCGCAAAATCTAAAATCGATAGGGAAGTTGTTTTGGGACGTATCGGTGGGCCTGTCCCATTACAATCCCAACAACAGGTGGTTATCTCACCGCTGGCTCTAATACCTAAACGAGAACCCGGAAAATTCCGATTAATCCACGATCTCTCCTTTCCCAAAGGCGAGTCCATTAATAGCACAATTCCCCGCGAATTTACGACCGTCCATTATGATTCTATTGATAACGTTATTTCTCTTGTAAAGCGATGCGGAGAACGGTGTCTCATGAGTAAATCAGACTTATCCGAGGCGTTCAGGCAAATTCCAGTGTCGCCGGCCCAATATAGGTACCTGGGGTTCATGTGGGATGATCAGATATACTTCGACAAATGTCTACCATTCGGCTGCGCATCATCCTGTCAAATTTTTTCTGCTCTTAGCGATGCTCTTGGCTGGGTAATGATCAACGAACACCACGCCGCCGGCATATCTTACATCCTAGATGATTTTTTCTTTGTTAGTCCCGCTAATTCTGACAAATGCCAGCAAGATTTGCTGAACTTTATTCGTATGTGCGGGGTCATTGGCCTACCTATCAAGGAAGAGAAAACGCAGCATGCCTCGACTGACATAGTGATATATGGCATTCGAATAAATTCGTGTGAAATGACTGCCAGCTTACCGCCCGATAAACTATCTAAAGCTCGAACCCTCCTTCATGGTTTGAAGCAAAAACGTAAAACTACACTTCGCCAGCTGCAAGCAGTTATCGGTTTTTTAAACTTTGCATGCTCTGTTGTTCTCCCGGGTAGGGCATTTTTGCGCCGGATGGTCGATTTGACAAGAGGTATCCAAAAGCCTCATCACCGTATACGTTTAAACAAGGAAGCGAGGGCTGACATGTGCATGTGGCTGCACTTCTTGGATTTCCATAACGGAAAGTCATGCTTCCTATCCGATGAATGGGAACACTCGGATAGTTTAAAATTATTCACAGACGCGTCGGGTGTTTTGGGTTACGCAGCAATATTAGGAGACAAGTGGTTTAACGGCAAATGGCCTGTTGCAATGCAGTGCATGCACATAACAATCAAGGAGTTGTTCCCAATCGTGGTAGCTATGGAATATTGGGGGTTGGCACTTGCTAACAGAAGGATTGTGTTTATGTGTGACAATGCGGCCGTAGTGGACATTGTGAATAAAATATCGTCCAAGGATTCGCTCATTATGACATTGGTTCGTAGGCTGGTTTTGACTACACTGAAATACAATATATTGTTTCGTGCCAAACATGTACCAGGTTTCACGAATGTTGTAGCTGACAGGCTCTCACGGTTTCAATTTCAGGCGGCATTCCAATTCGCGCCATGGCTGAAACAGGAACCAGAGCAAATACCGCAGGATCTGATTGCGATATAATGGGCGGTCTACTGGCCGCATCATTAGCGCCATCTACGAGACAGTTATATAGCCGAGTTATATCTCATTTTACTAAGTTTCATGAGGCCAGGTTCCGCGGGATAAGCGTATTTCCTGTTTCGCAGCAAATATTGGCGCAGTATATCACTCATTTGTTCGCGTGCAACTATGGTTCCTCTACCATTTATTCGTATATTTCGGCGGTCAGTTTTGTGCATAAATTAGAAGGAATGCCAGATCCGGCGGTTTCATTTTTCATTAAGAAACTCTTGAAAGGGGTGAGGAACGTATGCGGCGCAGTCGACACACGACTTCCTATTACCCATGACATCCTGAAACAGATTGTCGACGCTGCGAGTAAGGTTATATCCTCCCATTTTCACGTATCTCTGTGCAAAGCTATGTTTTTGCTATCGTTTCACGCATTTTTACGAGTCGGGGAAATCACAGTTTCCCACGCCTCTGGTTCGTCTAATATGTTACAAGTGCAAGATGTTTCTTTCAACTGGCAAGCGAATAAACTGTCAGGTATGCGTCTAGTCATTACTAACTACAAACACAGCGACAAGCGCCCTTTTACCATAGACATACCAATATCGCGGGACAAAACTTATTGTCCGGTGGTCACCTTACATTATTATTTATCGATTAGCAGGCATAGGCATGGCCCCCTATTTCAATTCGGTGACGGATCACCCATAACGTATGCATTTTTTAATGACAAACTGCGTTCTACTTTGCGTTTTATCGGCCTAAACTCTAATCAGTATAAGAGTCACTCATTGCGTCTCGGCGCCGCGAGCACAGCGTGTGCCATGGGAGTGTCCGAACTCCTTATCAGACGTATGGGGCGCTGGAAATCGTCAAGTGCGATGAATAAATACATCCGCATAAACGTGTTTTCTCAGTCTCGATGTTAATTACGACCGATTAGCTCGTGATGTCTGGATAGCGGTCTGCGTGACCGCCAACGTGCAGCATTCGTGATTAGTTAGCGAACTCTGGTTCCTATTTCCATAATTTAGCTGTATATAGGGTGGCCGTGTATTGCGGTCGGTACTGGAGCTTCGGGTGGGGTGTGCCAAGCGCGATTGACTCGCACTTTGCACCGTGGCGTTTTGGTTCCCCCACCTTTGATGTCTCATGTGTTTATTATTGTACACATATTATATACTTGTTAGCATCTAGTTGCATTAGTATTAC
>JBEVXV010000444.1:0-6415 GCA_040505915.1 Sedimenticola sp.
TAACGTCAGCTGTTTATAAATTATATTTGGGTCCGCGAGGTGATTACGTCAGTCTCGCTCTGTCTGTGTTCTTGGAAGCAGTTGACAAAAAATTTATGTCTCAGGTGACCATATTGTGTTTTGGTCACTCGTTTATTAGACGTCTTGGTGAATATTGTTCGCGGGAAGGTGCAAACAATTTGTCGCTGGATTCGGACAGATTCCGTGTTTCGTTTGAGGGCATTGGCGGCGCTACCATTCTCCCGGGACGTAAATCTCTGCAGAACTTTGTTCACGTGATCAGGCGATGTTCACCAGACATCATCTTCTTACAGATAGGCGAGAATGACTTGTCTAGCGGTGTTCGACCAGAAGAGTTGGCGAAACATGTGTTGAGTTTCGGTGAATTCTTGGCCGTCGTATACAGAGCACATGTAATAATTGGACAGCTGTTACCGCGGACTGGTCTCGTTTTTAACGGAAAAGTGAGAGTTGTCAATCACATTCTAGCGGAAAAGGTGAAATTTGTCGACAACGTGGTTGTGTGGAGACACCGTGGGTTTTATAACCCGGACATACATTTCCTATTGCCAGATAACGTTCATCTGAACGAGGTGGGCCAGAGGAAGTTGTGCCGTAGTCTAAAGTACGCCGTACTGAACCACGCAAATTCACACACAGGTAATTGAGTGTTTATTACTGGTTGAACATCTGGACCGGACATGTGCACCACCACATGGTGTTTCCACAGGCCCATGGATTAGCAATACATCTGGGTACATCTCGGATGAGTTGAACCAGGGGTTTGTGGAATGTAGGTGCTGCTACCTTATTATAAATTAATGCAGAGATTTATAATAAGGTAGGCTACAGCATATGCCTGTGCATCTCTGATTAATTAATGCTTGGTTTACACTGGATTGCTGGACAGAATTTTGCATCGGCATATATGCACACGGCTTTATTTTTGCATTGTACTGTGATTGGAGAAAGTGCATCCATTCTGTGGCTGCCTTGGTTCCTCAAATTACTGTATGGAGTTGTTTTTCGGCGGCCCTATGCCATGGGATTTCCAGTAGGATAAACCTAATTAATATTTGCACACTGTCTAATGTTGTCTAATGTTGCACTACTGTATATATTGTTAAGTGATATTACTTGTCTAATTTGCTAAGTGATATTATATACTAGTATTAAACCGTCTGCAAATTGTATTCACATGTCACGTGGTCTCGTATATACATGTATATACTATATTGGTTTTTATTCCGAACTGGCGAAATCCTTAACGGGACCTGCTTCTGAATTATATCACACACTGTTACAGTATTATGATCAACTGGCTGTGATGCAAAAGGCAATATAAATCACATGGTGTTCATCATGGCCAGTGGATCTAGAGGATCGATTTATGTGTGGATATGCTCATGATCAGTGCATGTATCTGTTGTTTCGGCCTATTTTGTGCACACTACGAGGTGCCGTGTATTGGCCGAATTTGGTGGTCTCGTACCCCATTGGTTGTCCGTGTTGCTTTGATGCAAATTCATTATATGCACATTGAGCAATAGTGCACACTTTAGTGCCATTGGCTGTTGGCTTGCCATCCAGCTAGTATTACACTGGAAAAATGATGCCCTACTTAATGTGTTGCTTATCATGGTAGTCTATAGAACATTGTATGGTACATGTTCCTCCCCTTGGCTTGTTATAAATTTCAGAATGCCGAAGAGAAAGCCACAGCCCGGATCCGGGAAAGCACCTGCCCAAAATAAACGTCGAAAGGGGGAGAAAATTAACGAACCCCTTGCAAAACAATCTGAAACTATAGACATGTCGGCATTAGCCGCAGAAATGATAAACCAGATGCAAACACGGGGACTTATTATGGCATCTACGGTGGTTACGGATGGCACTGAACCTTCAGCGGGACCTAGCAACAGACCAGATGTGATTGTCCCACCCATATCAATTGATACCGCGCCGGAACCCGAGTCCTCAATTTCTGGCCAAAACGACGTGTGCGGAATCCTAAATTCGGTGTTATCTGGAGAACTACACAACACTGGTAATTACAGTACACAGCGGCCGCTCCAACACGAGCAGCTTTTGGATGCAGGCGAGTCTTTGCCGTTGGATTACGCGGTTCCGGACAAAGTTAAGACCAAGATTTGGCATATGGATGCTATTGATTTTCGAGATTTGCTTCGATTAGACCAAGATGATTCGTATATAATTACCGTTAGTAATGCCACTGATCAAAAGGTTGTCAATCTCTCACGACAACAAACCCACAAGAATCCTCTCACGCTGTTGCAATGGTGCGAAGCCTTCACGATATTTGCATACGTTTATGTGCAGAAATTCCCAGATTCGCATCTCGATCTATTGAGTTACGAAAATCGAGTTCGTCTAATAGCGAGGGAACACGGTCCCGAAGCATTCCGATATTATGACGAGTCTTTTCGAATGTTGCTCAGTCGCGGTAAAGTTACCTGGAAATCTTTGCCGAATGCGCTCTTTCAACAATGCGTCACGCGAGGTATAAAATGTAGGTTAAATGCGAACACTAACCGTAACAACCAGTCTTTTCGTGGCAGTAAACCACAGCGGTTCCCAAAAGGTTTTTGCTGGTCTTACTGTGTTACCGGGAAATGCAAGCATGGAGACGCATGCAAATATAAGCACACCTGTTGCAAATGTAACGGGAAACACAGCGTCGGTTCATGTACGAAACAACAGTGAGTGTATTAAACCAAGTAACTATTCCAAACTCCCAACGCCTGTACACGTTGAGCCACTTTCACGAATGCTACAAGGGTATGACAAAGCATTATCACATTTTTTAGTTCACGGTTTTACAAATGGGTTTTCAATCGACTACACAGGCCCACGAACACCATCAATTTCAAGTAATCACGCATCAGCGCTACAAAACAAAGCTATCGTACAAGAAAAGCTTGCCAAAGAATTAAAAAAGGGATGCATTGCTGGTCCATTCGACACACCACCATTTTCTGCATTAATGTGCTCGCCAATTGGCCTGATCCCTAAAAAGGATCCGGGTACATTTAGGATTATACATGACTTGTCCCATGGAGACGAGGATTCTGTCAATGCGCATATACCAAAAAGTTCATGCACTGTTCAGTACGATTCGATCGATTCGGTAATTAGCCTAGTACAACGATTCGGTCGGAATTGCTTGGTTGCAAAATCGGACATAGAAAATGCATACAGGATTATCCCCCTTACACCAGGAGATTATGAACTCCTTGGCTTTACTTGGGATGGGAAATACTACTATGACAAGTGTTTACCGATGGGATGTTCATCTTCATGTTCAATATTTGAAACGCTTAGCAAGGCATTACAATGGATTATGGAAAATAAGTTCGGCGCAGGGGGTGTATCACATGTAATCGACGATTTTGTGTTTGTTAACAAACCCGGTTCAAAAGAGTGTCAAACAGATTTAGACAACTTCGTGGCGTTATGTGGAAATTTAGGTATACCGATTAAGCACTCAAAAACGGTAAATCCTACCACGACCATAACGGTCTATGGTTATGAAGTAGACACAACCCGAATGGAGGTTCGTCTTCCAAGCGACAAGGTGGAAAAAATTAAGCAGGCCTTAGCGAATTTCCGAACTAAAAATAAGGCTACATTACAGGAAATTCAATCACTCATTGGTCTTCTTAACTTTGCATGTTCAGTAGTCGTGCCCGGTCGAGCATTTTTAAGACGACTGATTCAGTTAACAATAGGTTTGAAAAAAAACCACCATCATACACGCTTAAACAATGAGGCTAGGGCGGACATTCGGGCTTGGCTGGAATTCGTCTCTAAATTCAACGGAAAAAATGTTTTTCTCCATCGGCGCTGGGTTGATTCAGAATACATAAAATTGTATACCGATGCCGCGGGCGTTCATGGAGGGTTTGCAGCAATTTTCGGGTCAAAATGGTTTGTCGGATCTTTTCCAGAATCTCTAAGAAATGAATCTATCACGGTTAAGGAATTGCTACCCATCGTGTTGGCGGTAGAAGTGTGGGGAAACAAGCTTGCAAATCATAAGGTCATGTTTTACTCAGATAATGCAGCCGTGGTCGATATTATTAATACAGTATCTTCGAAACATGCTGTTCTCATGAGGTTAATAAGACGGCTAGTGGTTGCCTGCTTGTCATTTAACATTCTATTTCGGGCTCATCATATTCCTGGAAAACAAAATGTAGTGGCTGACAAGTTATCCCGCTTCCAATTTCAGGAAGCCAGGCGACTTGCACCGTGGCTGGACAAACAATCCACACCGGTTCCGGTCAACATATCGGTCATCTAAAAGGTGTGCAATCACAGTTGTTTAAAGCTTCTCTTGCGTCTTCAACATGGGCAGCATATGTTAAAATACTTCAGTCGTATGTACAATTTGTTCGATTGACTCTCGGCTCTACGACTTCATTCCCGTCTACGGTAGCCATGGTAGCTCATTACATAGCGAGTTTGTTCGAGAAAGGTTACAGTCCGTCCACAATTGCAACTCACATATCGGCAATCGCATTTATTCATAAACTTATTTCCGCCCCTGATCCCACTGCATCTTTCTATGTTAGAAAATTACTGAAAGGTGCTCAGAATTTAAAAACCGTCGCCGACAAACGATTACCGATTACGAGAACAATCCTCAGCAAATTAATACTGGCTCTTTGCCACACCGTATCATCGGAGTATAATAGGCGGTTATGTCAGGCAATGTTCATTCTTGCATTTCATGCATTTTTGCGCATGGGTGAAATTGCATGCAGAAGTAGTGCGCAAAGATCCATTGTGATACAATTATCCGATGTAAGCTTTATACCGAATAACGCATGCGCGGTTCCCAGCAAAATGCAGATTGTGTTGAGACATTATAAGCACAAATCTAGTACAGATCCTATTACACTATGTCTCAATGCTTCTCCAGACATATCCACGTGTCCCGTCCGTTACATGAAACAGTACATGCAGTTAATAAGTCACACGGATGGACCGCTGTTTCAATTCAGGGACAAAACGCCCGTGACAACGTCGTATACCTCTAAAGTTTTACACGATGCTGTCTCATTCATCGGTTGCGACACTGCATTGTACAAAGGGCATAGTTTCCGGATAGGTGCGGCAACTTCGGCAGCTGCCGCCGGAATTCCGGAACTAGTAATCCAAAAGATGGGTCGCTGGAAATCTAGCGCACTACACTCGTACATACGAATGTCTCAATTTTAAGAGGTGCTGCTACATGTTGAGTGACAGAATGACACGTTTGCTCATTGTCTTGTCTTTACATGTACTTTTCCCAACGTGTTAATTGCTATGAGTTCAGATTAGGTCTGCTCTAAGACGATTGTTGGTAAAAGAGATTTCGCGAACAGTAATATGTAGTATGCGTCAGTATACTAGCCGCGCGATTTTAATATTGTGCGCTCCGTATAGCTTCATGGCTGCGGAACGCTTGTCTAATGACTGTAATTTTCTGCCGTACAGCTATATGGCTGCGGTTAAATTGTTCAGTATTATACTTTAATCTTTCACAAGGAATGTGCTACATTGTATATCATGAATGCATATTACATGTTTTGATATGATGCTGTTATAGTGTACATCGGAGACGTATACACACAGGGATATGAAGCCTCGCGAAATCTCGCAAAAACCGGTGTGCTCTCGTCAGCTTAATACACTAGCCAGTGTATGTCAAATTGCTCTACCATGCTAACTTAAATGCGGATTATCGGGAAAATATCGATAATATAAACTTTTCATTAGTGTCTTCCTATTCAATATGTAAATTTATATAATATCATAGTTGTTTTCTAACTTAAACTTTATAATCCAACGACTAGTTAGCGGAGAACTTTCACCGGGTGTTTCTAGTTGATTAATGGCTTATGTAGAGAGCTTCCAGTCTTTGTGTGTGTACACGTCTTTGTGTGCATGTACATACTTGTTTGGCGGAACGCTTGTATAATGACGTACGGTATCGTACAGCTATATGGCTGCGCTTAAATTGTTCAGTATTATGACATTCGCCATGGATGTGTAGTCACATAGGGATATGGATTATGGTTAGTATCGTGTATGACGTATGATCGGGTGTGCAGCTTAATGGCTGCGCTATAGTTTACAACACAGCTGACGCATGAATGGTATATTATCCAAGTTTGGGTTGTTTTTGTGTGGTTTTGTGTGACGTACAGCTAAATGGCTGCGTTAACATTATTTTACATTATGTCTGATGACTCGCTGGTCGCATCTGATCCTTTCGCATTGGGTGGGGGGTTGTCCTGTTTATACATGCCAACTTGTGGCCTTTATTCTTTCCCCACCTTCGTGGTGGATACAAACATGTTAGTACGTTTGTATGGTTCATGTTTGAATGATTTCAGTCATTTCATAA
>JBEVXV010000445.1:0-12299 GCA_040505915.1 Sedimenticola sp.
TGAGATCGTTATTCAGAATTATTCTAGCAGCATTTGAATACAGAGCTGGGTAGTGTGAATAACGACCTGGCTCTGAGATCGTTATTCAGAATTATTTTGGCAACATTTGAATACAGAGCTGGGTAGTGTGAATAACGACCTGGCTCTGAGATCGTTATTCAGAAAAGTGGTTTAGCATAAGCTGAATATAGAGCTGTGCAGTTTGAATAACGAGCTAGCTCTGAGATCGTTATTCACCTCTCACGTGGCTATGTGAAGTTGGCTCGGCAATCGGCAATCGACAATCAACATTCGCAGCGAATGTAGAGCTACAATTTCCATTTATATTTACTTGGTGGATTCTCCAGTATTGAGAGTTGAAAAGTCAGCTCGCAGATCGACATTCGGGCGTGTATACATGGTATATATGTGACAGTTCGACGGAACTGTTTGACTATTGAGCTGTGTGTTTTGAATGTAGAGCTGAGTGGTAGATCAACATTCAGACTACAGTCTGTCTGTGCCAGTTCGAAGTTTGAATATTGGGCTGGCTCACAGATAAACATTCGCACTTCGGACGGCAACGACAAGTGTTGAATTATTTTTAGTGAAATAATCAACAGAAAGGGTGACAATTAAAACAGGTCCGATGCTGTGACATTGAGATGACATAAACAGTATTTGGCGAGGGCTATCTAGCACAACAACTACAGACTTAGAAATAAAAACAATAACTTTAATCTGTTGACCGACCATCATACAATTATAATACGTGTATTACAAGTGGATAGCTAAACTCTTAAAACAACTGTTATCAAACATCAAACAATCCAAATGATATTACGACAAAAATGTTAAGTACGGACGGACGCATGTAAGGCGGACTACAGCTATATCAAATTTCGCCTATTGCGAGGACATAATGATGGAATATGTCATTGTGTATGTTTGGAAAAACAATCGAAGATCTAATGTGACCGTTGTTCTTGAAGATGGGTACCATTTGACAGTTGAACCGCGCAACGAGATGGCCTACCATTTCTGCCATGTATAAAAATCTTCGTAAACAGCTTTAAAATAGCATGAAATAGCACACAATCAATCTTCACAATCGACATAGAACGTCCGATATTTTAAAGGACAAAGCAACAGAATTATTTTATTTCTTTAAAAGATGGAATTTGACAAGAAAAAGTGAATGCTGAAAACCGCATTAAAATATTCAAACTCAGTCTTAAGTTATTGAAGTTTATGTTTTTCCCAATCAAATTGTAAAGGTGATACTGTGTTGCAAATACAGTGAATAAAAATAATATTCTTCAGTTTTTATTTTCCTTATTCATATGAAATTAAGTTCCTAAGATAAAATTATGCAAAAATTTGAAATAGGAATGAAAATAAATAAAATTTAATAATTTTTGTTCATCTATGATGTCATACATGTATGACCCCGCATATCACATCTAATTAAAAATGTCAAACCTTTGTCACTTTTAAATTATTTGATCTTTTTCAATGCGGTTTTCAGTGTTCTGTTTGCATTATCAAATTCTATCATTTACAGCTATAACAAAAGTGGAAGACCACTGGCTATTGATATGTCCTTTAAAACAATTCTAAAAAAGCATGATTAAAATTCTCTATAAACTATAATTACATTTTGTATACATTATGCCAGCATTTAGAATATAAAAAAATAAGAAAAAAATATTAAAAAGCACAATGCCATCAATGAGCTCGAAGAAAGGCCGTCAGAATTTTGTAGCCACATTGAAGTTTATTGTTGTGTACACCCAACTTCCATAAGCCATGTAAATTTTGTGTTGAATGCAGGGATGTCGAATTCCACTTGTCATCTGGCCAAAAAACAGTAACTTTGGACGCAGGGCCAGTGAGGTTGGTCAATTTTATTTACAAATCACTAATTTTCCCATTGCAATTGAAATTTGCAAAAGGCGTGGATGGCAATTTTGAAATTGTACGCACCTGCATTCATGCCGACTCTCGCTTAGTGAACTCATTCTTTCATAATCATTTAACAAAAGGCCAATATTTATCCGTTCAGAAAATGTACCCCCTAACGCACATTTTGAATTCATGAGTACACAGATGAAAATGAAAATATGTGCTTTTTACATTTTTTCCTATTTACTAATCATAAATCACTGTCAAATGCATGCAAACGTTAAACAGTATAGAAAATATTCAGCATTTTGTAACAAATATAAAATACATGGATACAAGAATGTACTATGAAGAAACACGTTTGTATTTCCGACTCAAACCATAATTGCACACAATACATACAGAATAAAATAACAATAAGAAAACAATCATGTAAAACATGTACTTAAAGTTTTGAGTAAAAATGTATTGGACAGCTAGAATGTGTTTTTGTAAAACACAGATGCCCCACCAAAGGGCCTGTCAGGGATGTAACAGGAAACTCTTCAAAATTTGTAAACAAATCTGTATGGAAAGACGGACAGATGGACGGCCGGACAAGGGTAACACTAGGTGCACGTAGTCATGGAATGTCTTTTTTCTCTTGATCATGTATGACACCTTTTGCAAAATGAGAAAGCTGTGTTTCAGTGGACTCATAATTTGTTAAAATATTCAGCCACATGTTATCTGATATGAATATGATGCTTCAGAAGGCGCAGAAAAATAAAACACATGCACTTTCAAAAACATGTTGTATGTTACATACAATTTATATTATCATGATTATACTACATGTATATTATTTACAAGTACATGACTAGAGAAAATTACTACAATACACCTGACTAGAGTTAGTTTTGATATTGCATGATGTGCCTGTGCGAACCATGTGTTTAACGTCTTTGGTTTGGCAGATGTCTGACAATATCATGCATTTGATATCCTCCATATACCAACAAGTATTATTAGTATGAATGCAGTCACATGAACATCTGTTTCTGGTAAATATGTACAGTTTGAATTTCTAAAACAAGCAAATGTGTCTATTCCCTGAGACCATTTAAAGCAATTTTTTTCCTCTCACAGAGACTGATATTAAGATGGAAATGGTTAAAAAGATAAACACTGATGAATGGACACAAAAGTATGTTAGATATACAGGGCAAACATAAAGGGTACTAAAGATTTCTCAGCATGACACTAACTACTCTGTACTCACATTTAAAGGTTGGGTCAGGAAATTGAGATAAAACATGTTAAAAAATATAAATCGGTTTTTATTACTCTGTGGCAAAGGGTGGCATGGGAGAAGATGTTTGACCACTTGCTTTTATACATTTCGCCTTATGTGATTTATTTTCTCACCATTTAGTTTGTCATGTATATACTCTTTCCGTTCAACCAGTTACAATTCACGCCAAAATAGGTTTTCTACAATATATGACAATGAGCATAATTTATTCTGTATTTTGTGTTTAAGTACTTTATACAAATATTATTCCATGAATTATTTGTAAATATGCAATTGATATTCTGATTTATTTTAAATGATTATATACCAGATAATTTACTTACCATTAATGACTGGTAAAATCATATCGCGAAATTCATTGACATCAGTTCCTTTGTACAAAGATCTGTAGGGAAGAAATGGTTAATAATAGTGGAATATGCTAACATGTTAATACCATGATACCAGGCATGTTTGAGGGAAATTTGCCCCAAAGTCCCCTCAATTTCCTGACTCAACCTTTAAAAGAGCACAAAATACCACTTTCATCCTAAAATACTCCCTTGACACTCGTTTGATACTCCGTGGATTCAGTCTTCACAATCACATCAGTGATTAAAGGTATATGGTCTCTCTGAAGCCATACTAGACGGAAAAACAATATTCTTTTCTAAATTACCTAGTTGTAAATCATGTAACTAATGCACCTAGTTTAAACAAATTAGGTCATCGATACATATCATTTTTTTATTAATTATTAATTAATTTTCCTACAGTGTCCCCGAGTCACTGTAAGGGGGTGTTTTTGGTTGTCCGTGACTTCGGCTCTTCCACTATCCGGTTGTTATGCGTCGCTAAGTAATACGTCATTTACTCGCTGAATGACGTCATTTATTCAAGGTTTGGGTCGCTGCCGATAAGTAACGATTCTGGTCGCTTTAGAATACTTTTTCATCAAAAACATTTATTCTCTGTTTATTTTTAACTCGGATTGTCAGCAATATTTCTACATGTTATGATGAAATTAGAACGATATTCCGAATTTAACGGAAATATTTCAACAGTACGGTAACAACATCATTTATCTGGTTAATTGGTAACAATAACAACCGGATAGTGGAAGTCGAAGTGACGGACGACTAAAAACACCCCCTTACAGTGACTCGGGACACTGTAAGAAAATTAATTAATAATTAATAAATAATGATATCTATCGATGACCGAATTTGTTTAAACTAGGTGCATTAGTTACATGATTTACAACTAGGAAATTTTAGACAAGAATATTTTTTCCCCGTCTAGTATGGCTTCAGAGAGACCATATACGTTTAAACTAAGGAACCTGGCAGTATATTGCATGACAGGGCAACCATGTGTCAAGTCTGGCAGGCAGAGGTTTTAGTTTGCCAACCAGACCATCGTACCATAAACAGTTGTACTTGTCCGTGACCACTATGCCACAATAATGGTCTTCCCTGTGCATGGTAACACCTGCTAGCGTATATGTGATATCATTTACACGGATATTTTGTCCATTTAAAATGGTTTGGATTGTTAGTCTACCGTGTAATCCGTGTTCAAATGTTCGCACCACCAAGATGGGGGACTGCTCGATGATAGTTCGCTGAACTTCTCTCAGACCATGGCAGTGACTACTGTTTCTGAAAATAAAATGAACACTAGAGGGTTAGTAAATTTGATAAATGCTGCTGCTCAACGGGGCCCAGATTGCGAATCTTAGCACTGCATCCATTACGCAAACATCCAATTTGTGAACAGACCCCCATCATTTGCAGTTATATGAAGAAAACTGCAATTGACAGGGGTCGACGCAGGTTTCAGTGCTTACGCTAAATATTTATAATACAATGGTCATATTGGATGATTGAATGGCCATGCAACTTAAGTATTAAAAGGTTTTAGTTCTTAATATATAAAATAGTATATATAGGCCATATTTTAACAGTTCTGTCCCCTTAAAGTAGTCCTGATACATACAATAAATCCAGCCGAAACATGATTTCGTAATGAAAACACACTTTATCGGATTTATCTTTCGTTTTATGTATACTTCAAAGCATATCCTATAACTGACATGTAATTATGCTGACAAGTTATATAAAGTTCCTTAATTCCTTGGGTACCTCATCAAATGACAGAGTACTACAGATACTGTATAACGTGATAGCAAAATCATGAACATGGACTATTTAATTGCAGAGATATACTGCTGCTATTTATTTTCTGTGGACACGAGTGGTGGCCATCTTGGAAATATGCAAATAAAAAAAAGGTCACCACCCTAATTTAATGTTAGCATCCAGAAATCTTGACTAGGGGGGTCTAAGGATTCCAAAAATGCAAAAAACCTCAGTAACTTTTTTTTAGGGGTTCAACTGTATTTCCCTCTGACTAAGCGTATGAAAATAAGGACGTGGTGTAAATTTTTCATACATACTCATAGCTCTGTTCATCCACTTGAACATCATCTGCCTCTATCGTGTATGGACATTCTACCTCACAGCCGACCCATTTATCCAGCAGTTCTTGCATGGATGCAACAGGATCGGTGATACTGAAAAACAGTGATTGTCATAAATTACACAAATAAGTGGTATTTTTTAGCTCACCTGAGATGAAGGCTCAAGTGAGCTATTGTTACCACAATATGTCCGTCTGTTCTCCGTCTGTCGACAAACGTCTTCTCCTCCCGTATCGCTGAGCCAATGTTGCTTAAACTTTACAGATACAATACTGGTAAACTATGTCATTTCTGGTGACTTTTTCACAGGATACCTGGTAAAAACATGCTTTGTTTATAAATTGAAAATGTCATGTCGCCATTCTGACCTAGCGCAGAAAAAAAGGCATAATAGAAGTATCTACTAAAATTGAATTTGCCATCTGTATGTCCGTCGTGACATACGGACCCCAAATTCAATTTCAGTAGATACTTCTATTATGCTTTTCTTTTCTGCACTAGGTCAGAATGGCGACATGGCATTTTAAATGTGTAAACGAAGCATGTTTTTACCTGGTATCCAGTGATAATGTCGCCAGAAATGACATAGTTTACTGGTATTGAGATATGATGATCAGATCTATAGGTAAAGCATTCTTAGAATTTCAGAATTTTTAAAATGGTGGTTGTTGCTAATCGAAGATGGCTGCCAGCTGCCGGCTGGCAGACCCACGCACACATGAGTATCGCGCCCACGGCAAGCAAGCACAATAAAATATACAGATCTTTTCAGACCGTGGTGTGGGAATATCCAAAATCGCAATATATTTCTGATAATAATTTCACATACTGATTGCCTCAAAACGACAGATGTATTTTATTTATTTCTTTTCTGGATTAATGTTTGATATAGTTTAATATATGGACCGCCGACTGGCAAAAAGGACATTACAGCATACAGAACCGTGTAGCCCAAGATCAGTCTGCACATCCGCGCGGTCTGATCAGGGCATACACTGTTCGACATTCAGTCAGAAAAATATCATTGCCCCTTCTAGCTCAGAAATTATAGTAAAATAAGACTCTACAGCTCTTTACGATAACCTTAAACTAAGCTGGTCAGAAATTTTCGCAGACGGGGGCCCGTATATGGTAATAATAATGCAGTTTTTTCTATTTAAAATTGGTCAGTAATCCCTACATTTAGAAATCTTACCTGATACTGATCCCTTGCAACTGCTTTGATGCTGCATATGGGCGAGGACACTCTTGTCTGAAGCATCGGGATGTTGTGACTGTTATCCATTCTCGTTGGAAATACCCAGCAAAGAACTCGGATTCATCACCAAACAGATTGGTGTCTGCTGATACGTCTTTGTGCACGTGATTCAGCCAAACAACTTTTGCTGCGGTAAATTCTTTTTCAGACATTAGCTTGAATACTGTAAGCAGTGTCTCAGATGTTGCCGAGTTCTGATTCATGATACATGTCTGAAATGCAGCTTGTTCAACAAATTTTAAATGCAAAATTGTTAGGGCATTATCAATAGTACACGTGTTGACAAGGTTCGTACCTTCAATTTGTCCACCCCACTTCGCAACAGCAGGTAACTCACTGTATTTGCCAGTGCTGACTTTGCTTACATTTTTTGCTGTCTTTTTGACTGTTGTTTTTTTCTTTTTGGCCTTAGGTTTCCAAATTTCTTCGACTATGGAGAGGTCGGCATCATTTTGTCTTTTCCTTTTCCGCTGGACAGTCTTCCTGGAGCCTGGGTACTCGTGTTCCAGTAGACGGCCATGCACAGTTTGTCTGTTTCGGATAACAAATTTTGAGGGTCGATCTCGTTTTCTTGTAGTAATGTCGTGTTTAATGTATTTAAACCAATTTTCTACAAACGAATTTGTGTCTCTTGTTAGTTTTTGACCGTTATCGACCTTGATGAGACTGATCATCATTCCGGACCACAAAGGTATGGTGTAAAGGAATTTGTTGATTAGACATTCAATTACTCCTGGACAGTGCAAGTCATTCTCTGTCATACCAGTGTTAACTGCCATTTGTTGTTTGACTTCTTGTGTCTTTTCATCAAATATTGGTGTGAACGGTGAAGTCTGTTTCAGTGTTTGGTTTCCAGAAATAATCACCTCCTCTTCCTCAAGGCGTTCAGTGTCAGTTGGACCTACTTCAGGCATGTCTTCATCATCATCTGAATGTCGGATTACATTTCCACAAGCTTTTTTCACCTCTGGTGTTATTTGTGGACTGAGGAAGATGGTGCAAATGTCACTGTACATATTTATTGCTGACTCAAGTGATGATGTGCCTTGTAGTGCCACGAAAGCTCTGTAAACAAACTTCCTAGTTGACTTCCCGAGTGTTGGATTGCTCTTTAGTAGTTGCCTCATAAAGTCTTGCAAAACATGTCTGCCACACAAATGCAAGACAGTGAAGTTTTCAGGTAGAACACCAGATCTAACAATGTGAAAGCACTTTATAAGATACTGCTTTAGATTTAAATGGTTGAATGTTTCTACACATGCCTGAATAATTGCGTAACTGAAGTCTGTTTCAATTTTTTTAATGTTCAGATCCTTTCCAGTTAATCCAACAGCACGTTTTACATGTGAAAGAAAGAATGAAATCCTGGGAACAGTATGCGAGGTCGATACCATATCAGCAACAGATACTGGTGGTAATTCTGTATCTGGTTTAACCACAAGTGAATAGAGGTATGGCCTCTTCTGTCCTGGTATGTTTGTGATTATTGATCCTGTTGCATCTACATAGAGATTAAGTTCATTTTTGGATGACAGGTTTCGCAGGACACTAATCTGTTTTTTTGAGTACAACATGAGATAAAATGGGTCCAATCCAATTTCCTGAATGTAAGGTTCATTTTCCGTTTCAAATGTCTCTTTCAATAATTGCAATTCTGCAAAGATATTGTTATGCAGAGTTTCCTTTTTAACATGTTCTGCAATGATTTTTCGCATAACAGTAAGATTTGGAACATTAGTGTAATTGCCATGCTCCAGCTGTTGTTTATCACAATTTACAATATTTGCATTGAAAACATTACATGTGCTTGACTTCAAAATTTCTTCTGCTGTCTCCTCCCTGCGTTTGCCTGAAATGTGCCTTCGATTTACTTCATTTTCCTCATGCTGTATCGAACCAGAAACTTCACAGCGAATGTTAACATCTACATTGTCGGCAGGCTCTTCGTCAATGATGAATAAAAAATTGCCATGACAGTTAATGCCTTTGCAAATGGCACTGGCTACAAGGAAAGGGCCACTGATTTTTCTACTTCCTCCCGCTTTTACTCTGTGTGATTTGAATGCCAATACACAACCACTATGAACAGAGTTCACTTCCTCTGCAAACATGCTTGTCCAATTCTTGTCAAGCCGCCTTACTGGTCTTCCTTTGCCCTTGTACTGTCGATTCACAGGCTTAATGACATTCCACTTCTCTTTGTCAATCTTAATTTGAAATGGACCGGTGGATGGCAATTTTGACTTATCATCACTTTTTTTTTGGCCCTTTTGCTGGCCTTGTGTTTTCGATTCATCTCCAAATAGTTGTTTTTCATGTCATGTTCACTATTACTCTCATCAGTGCCATTGATTGTATTGGCATTTACTTCGCATGTATCTCTACAGATTCCCTGTCCTTCAGATAATGTGGTACCGGTATTTGTGTTTTCAGTGTTAGTTTCAACATTGACAGTCATACTTAATTCTGAGTCTACATCCGGTAGCTTTCGTTTTCGTTTTTTGTGCTTCCTGTGTATTTCACTATTTCTCTGCTTTTCAATATTGGTTGCTGTTTTCTGTTCATTATTTTCAGTTATTGCAATTGGTTTACCATTATCCATTATTGTATCAATTTCTGTAGATTTAGTAGTGACAGTCAAATTACCATTACTGCTATTTAGATCAGTGGAACCGTTCTTCTTCTGTTTTTTTTTCTTCTTACACCGGCCTTGTTTTTCCTTAACCATCTCTGGGCTGTTATTCATAACCTCCGAATCTATACCTTTTTCACTTTCCTTTCCGTCATTACCATTAACCTTACGTGTTAATGGAGAGGCTTTATCACAATCATTTTCACGCTTCTTTTTATGTTTCTTTTGTTTTGTTTTCTTATGTTTGTGCTTCTTAGTAATTTTATAGTCATTATCCACGTCTGAGACATCAGGTGTCTGATTTATTGATGTATGGATATTACTACTAATTTTATCTGTATAGCTTTCAATGATGGTGTTAGCTGGAAGTGGTTCATTTTCGAGTCCCATGCCATTTTGTCCTTGTGGAAAAATTTCTTCTTTATCACGAACAGTTCGTTCAATATTATTAGCGTTATCTGTGGATACGTCGATTTCCATTGTTGTTCCGCAAAGTTCTGAATTTGAAGGAGTTTCTGTATCTCCTTGACTGCTTTTGTCAATTTCTGCTGATGCCACATGTTTTGCTTTTTTCATGTACCTTACATCCTCTACAAGCGAATTCAACTGCTTTAAATCTTCATTCACATTGTATGTATGTTTGTTTCTCTGTCTTTTTATTTTTCCCATTCTGCCACTACAAATAAAAAAGTCAATAAAGTGTCACAAGGAATATCGACACATATGTGTGTTTCCTAGAATAGTTTTTGATGTTGAAATTATGACTTGGCACTAAATAATTATTTCCATATAATATGATACTAAGTTCAAAGAAAAGAAGCTATTTGAGTTTAACATCCCAGCAACAGCTACGGTCATATGGAGACAAGACTACCATTTTAAGTCACTTTCCAAATCCTAGTCGGATGAAAATACTATGAAAGTATTTTTGTCCGCCAGGCCCGTGGATTGAACATCGGACTCCGGCGTGGCAATCCAGTGATATTACCACTGCAACACCAATCTATCACTAAAGTGTTGAAACAACTAGACACGTGGCCTGTCGGTGCACGAATGTCCCCGCTGACAGCCAAGTTTGTGACTACAACTTAAATGCTGTTGAATTTGGCATAGAATGATGGCCACTTATCTGTAGACAGCATATACGAAGTATGTAGACACTTCAGTAAGGGAAAGAGAAATTATAAGAAATTTACCTGACGGTTATGTTTTCGAGTGAGGGCCTAAGTATGTGACATTGAGGGTTAGGGGCTGTTCACCAGTATGTATCTGGGAAGAGGAATTGCAGTTTTCATCGCATGCTTATGGCTGTTCTCCAGTATCGATCTGAGGAGATGAGACGGTGATGAATTTCATTGCATGTGTATGGCTGATCTCCAGTATGGATCTAGGGACTGGGGAGATGAGACGTTGGTGAGGAATTGCTGCATTCATCGGTGTATGGCTGTTCACCAGTATGTATATGAGAAGAGACGTTGGTGAGAAATTGCAGTTTTCATCACATGTGTATGGCTGTTCTCCAGTATGTGTATGGCTGTTCTCCGGTATGGATCTGGGGGGATGAGGTATTGCAGCTTTCATCGCATGTGTATGGCTGTTCACCAGTATGTATCTATTTGGCAGGTAACCCGGAGCCCCGATTTGGCAGGTAACCAGGGGCCCCTATTTGGCATGTTACCTGCGGCCCCTATTTGGCAGATAACCCGGAGCCCCGATTTGGCAGGTAACCAGGGGCCCCTATTTGGCACGTATTCCTATTAGTTGTTTCTTAGAAGAAACACATATATGGTCACCTATTTGGTACGTTACTGGGGGGCACCTATATGGCAGGTAACGTTACCAGTCCAGAAACACATCTATGGTCACCTATTTGGTACGTTACTGGGGGGCACCTATATGGCAGGTAACGTTACCAACCCCTCTCACCTGGGTTGAACTTGAAGGCCGTTTCTGTAAGTCTGGAGCTTGTACTGGCCTATTATAGCCACGTCAAATTACATGTTCTTTACATTGCATTGGTGTCATTATGCCGTCATTATATCACGTGGCGATTGACAAAGAAACGACTGCCCGTTTATTTCCCCAAAAATATTGAAATTGGGTCGATTCATTTCGTCTCCATTGTAAAAAAAGTGGGTTGGGTACTGAAACAACAACAACAACAACTGAAATAAAAAATCGGTACCGCGCCCATTACACCGATGTCTGAGCTTTGTGCGGTTTGTGAAATACCTTGTTTGGAGTACGTTTCGAATACCTTATGGAATATTTTAACGAAACTTCACACATTAATTGATATCGGCTTAACGGAGTGTCACACATAGCAAGGGACCCTCTATTCCCGCGGCACTTAGTGTTATTGTATCCCCAGGACCACCGGGGGATACTATGGATTTGACGTCGTCACGCCGCCGCCGCGTCCGCAGACACTTTCCTGTCCGAAACCGTATGGAATATTTTAACGAAACTTCATCCATGCATAGATAACGACTCAACGACGTGTCACGCACAAGAACCATGACTCTCTCGTCGCTACTTTTGGAGTTATTGCCCTTTGTTGATTTTTAAAACGAAATCATGTCCGGAATATAAATCCGAAACCGTATGGAATATTTTCACGAAACTTCATCCATGCATAGATATTGAGTAAACGACGCGTCGTGCACAAGAACCACAACTCCAGAAAATATTTTAACATTAATGTAGGGGCGTCAATATTCCGCGGCCATAGAAAAGTGACCCCCCGCCCTCAATCAACATTAATGTAGGG
>JBEVXV010000446.1:0-3841 GCA_040505915.1 Sedimenticola sp.
GACACAGTTTAGCGAGTGACCTGATGCCGGGGTTTTTCTGTATTTTGTCGGGTTCCAGCTCGATACCCTGATGCTGTTTATAGTTCGCCAGGTATCTACGTTTGTCATTCTCAGTCTTACACCAACTGGGCCAACCCGAAGCTTGTTGCTTTAATTTCAAAAATGTGTTTATATATTCTCCGAAAAGTTCACCTTTCATCGTTTGATCCCAGTGGTAAACTTCGAAAATTTTGACGATTTGATACCCTTTATTCATTGCCATGTGCAGTTCGGGAGTGCACCATGTACCGGTTAGCGAACGCTGCTTATCGGTATGAAGGCACGGCGTAAGCTGTTCGCTGTCTGCGCAGGTGGCGCACAGCGGAAATTTTAATTTTCCTCCCGACCTGTAAGGCAACACTGGGTGGTATAGGCCCCGGGGTGGCAGAACCGTCACCTTAGCGATCCCGAAATAATCGGTTAATGGCCGAAACTCTGACGTGAAAATTTCCGGGTGTCCTACTGGGTACCTGCTGTAGGCATTCACGTACGGGTAGAGACTGCAAAAGTCTACATACTTCATTTTGTCTTCACCCGTAACCTCGCAACGTAGTTTAGTGGCATTTGTGCGCCCGCCAAAGAAAGAGTCGCGCGGGTCTAATCGACTTTGTACATCCAGATTTTTAACAAACATTTTTAGATTATCATCTTTTTCGATTTTCTCGTGAAACTCGTGCTCCCAGATTTGTACATATTTATACCCCATCTCTTCAATGACGCGTTTATTCTCCAATGTGAGTGCATACAGCTCATTCATCGATTGGCTGGTTCGCGGTGCTTTGGATGTCTTTCTTTCATCGGGAAAACAAGTGGGGCATCCGTGCCAAAGACATCCGTGCATTTGGTACACGGTGTTGGTGTTAGCACAGAATCCGTCTACCTTGTACCGCGTTCCCGGTATGGCGTATTCACCACCGTTCAGCGCGTGCTGAATTTGAATTGGAGACTGGCTCTTTCGCGATTTGTGCATTAAGTATTCCAGCCACTGAATAGATATCTTACTGTAAGTATCTCTGTTACAGTACCCGCCACTGGGAACTTGGGCTATGGGAGAATCCATAAACTTTTTGGCCTCCACAGCGTATCCAGTCAGCGTATTCAATTCCACCCAGTTCGCATCTAGCAATATTTTCCATCGGCCGTTTTTGACTGTAGCTGGTACCCATTTGGATTGACCCGATGTATCACGAATTTTAAGAACGTAGTTTTCTGGCAGAAACAGGGACTTGTATATGTGCATGCATGTACTCGCTATTGTGACATTTTGAAATGGGCATACGGTACCTTCTGTTGCGTCGAGCAGTAGTTGGCGAAACTTCAAACATGCTTGAGTAAGTATATGAACATCGGACCAGCAGTATTCTAAAATTTCTTTTTGGAAGTCGAATTGAACGTTTTGAGTCGCTTGCTCTTTGTGCCACTGGAGGAAATTATGCCTGTTTTCTGGACTCATTTGATCTATACCGTAATATTTTGGGTCAGGAATTGGGCCGACATACTCTTGGTTTTCGGCTGTGTTGAAAAAGTGTGGGAAAGACCCCTTCTTTAATTCTTTTAATCCAAAAGCAGTTGGGAGGGAGCTGAGTGGCATAGGCAGGAAGTTCAGACTGTCTAACAGTCTTATATTAAGTCCGTTTTGTATATGCATGTATTGGATTTTACTTCCGTTATAAATAATTTTGTGAGGGCGTAAACCACTACCGAGTAGATATTCCAATAAAAACACACCGTCATATCCTTTCATGTTGTGCGCGAGGACGGTGGTATCGCGATGTTGGTCGCTAAATAACCATGAGCCAAATTTTTCGGAGGTGTCGTCACCACAGAATGTGACAAATCGAAACCCGCAAGAGAGGCATGGGTTACACGCATACTTGCCACCTTCGTCTCTTCGCAGACATTTCGTGCAACGACTACCACAAGAAATACATTTTGTTTCGCGACTCGTAGGTTCATCTATACATTGTTCACATACAGAGTAAGCGACTACATAATTTGGCTGGTGTCTCTTCTTACCGCAGTATAATTCGTTACACGATCTACAGCGCAAGCAATCGTCGCAACGGTTGTCTGGAGTGCATCGGTGACAAGATGTATTTGGAGTGTAACCATATTTGCAAGTGGCCATGGCATCCTGACGGGTCTCAAAGTCGAAGAATATGAAATTTGGGCGCGTGGGTTTGGGGGTTTCCGCCCTGGCATAACAAAAGTGGTTCCCGGTAAACCAGAGCTGACAGGATTCGCATTTCCATTCTCCGCACTGGTGGGGGGTTTTGCCCACGTCTCTCAGAAATAAGTCTATGACCTTTTTACAAGTAGGGCAGCGCCAGTATTTCTGGCATTGCGAGTAATCGCAGTCACCGTGCGATACCACCGCTTTGTGCTTGCGATAACATGCATCCGATCTGCATTTCATATTACAGTCCGGACACGTTCGTTTTGTCTCGTTCTTCACGCAAGGAGAACATTTACATACTAAGCATGTTATCGCGCACTCGTGTTTGTTTGTGTTGTTGTATGGGACTAGGCAAGCCTGACAAAAATAGCTCCGATTGAAAAAACCAGTTATTGAAACAACGCTATCAAAGTGACTGGTACAATCGTGTTCTTCCAAGCGAATAAATAGCAGTGGAACGTCCTGATTGTCACTGGCAGGGACTCTAATGCTATTGTTACCAATAGATTTGCTAATGACGCAGATTCAAACATTCAAAGCTGTTTCAAATGCTGTTATATCAGCAAGCGTCCCGGGCATGTCACTAGCGACATTTGCTAGAGCACATAGTTTCAGAGCCAATATTTGTTGCACCCTATTACGTTTGTCGCATATGGCTTTGTAACATGCCTTGGATATCTTGCGATGGCGGAGAATCAACTCGAGATTCATTAAAGTTCCCGCTTTAGGTTCGAGTTGATCCCACTCGGCGTCTGAAACGATAATCGCACTGGCAAACGCTACAGCAATTGCTCGTGAAAGGCACAAATTGTCGCCATTAGTAATCTCGATTATAGACTTTTGTCCTTTTTCGAGATAGTTGCGCCAATAAATTTAGATTTTCCATTGACCTTCGGCATATGTAACGTACCGACAGTCACTTTGAACGAATCGTCCAAAGCCAAATCCTCTGCGCTCTGTAGAACATCGGCACGCGATCGGTGACTGTATCTACGGTCATCTGATCAGCTTCCCGAAGCGGAACAACCACACTATCGTTTAGCCCGCTGTGATCAACAATCACTACGACTAAATCTTTGGGGTCAATGACCCGCTTCGAGCGATCGAGGACGTCTTCGAACATGTTTCGAAGATCAGTGTGGATGTCCACGAGCTTCTGGCCGCGCAACTGGTCATTAAATGTGACCTGGTATGTTCTGTTTTCGGCAGCGTTTTTGGCAAAGGTGCGCTTTCCTGTTAACCGTATGTCGTACGGCTTACTGGTATGACTAGAAAGAGATTCGCGACTGGTAGAACCGCTACCCATTTGACTAGTTCCCGGAATTGGAGTGGTGTCTATATGCGGCGGACCTCGTGAAACGGGGACTGAACCACTATAAGATTTATTGGAGTCCTGTGAAACAACAGCGTTTGACGGATTTGCTATAGTTTGAGTAATGCCCGAAAGGTTTTTTTGAGAAGAAATTGTATGGCCCCGCAATGAATTAGTATGCTTTGGCGGCACATGCTGTTGCATTGTTTGTACAGACCCCGTAGACGCGAAGCCAGACGTATTTAATCTAACGTGACCATCATTTTCTACGTATAAAGTATGTTGTGTTTGTTTTTGTGGCTCTTGATGCTGCT
>JBEVXV010000447.1:0-2966 GCA_040505915.1 Sedimenticola sp.
GGTATCCCCCACCATGCAGCAGAGGGCTATCTTGCCAAGCTGATCCGAAAGGGTGAGTCGGTGGCCATCTGTGAGCAGATTGGAGACCCCGCCCTCAGCAAGGGGCCGGTGGAGCGGAAGGTGGTCCGTATTGTCACCCCCGGCACGGTGACGGATGAGGCCTTGCTGGAGGAGCGCCGGGACAATCTCCTCGCCGCTGTGCATGAGGTAGAGGGGCACTTCGGTATTGCCGCCCTCGACCTTGGCAGTGGTCGCTTCTCCCTTTTACAACTGAGTGACAGCGAGGCACTGAGCGGTGAGCTGGAGCGGCTTCTCCCGGCGGAGTTGCTGGTGGAGGAGGATACCCCTCTGCCAAGCGAGGTACGGCGCGATGGGGGAGTAACACGGCGTCCCGCCTGGCATTTTGATTTGGAGACCGCCGAGCGGCTGCTCACCCAGCAGTTCGGCACTCGTGACTTGGGGGGCTTCGGCTGTAGTGATCTGCCGTTGGCCATCGCCGCCGCCGGTTGTCTGATGCAGTATGTAAAAGAGACCCAGCAGAGTGCCCTTCCCCATATCCGAGGACTCTCTGTGGAACGGCGGGAGGATGCGGTGATCATCGATGCCGCCACCCGCCGCAACCTCGAGATCGACAGCAACCTCAGCGGAGCCAGCAAGCATACCCTGGCGGGCATTCTGGATCGTACGGCCACCCCTATGGGCAGCCGTATGCTGCGCCGCTGGATCAGCCGCCCGTTACGGGATAGTGAACAGATCCGTAGCCGCCATAACGCTATCGCTCAACTGCTGGAGCAGCAGGCTTACCCTGAATTGCAGGAGCCTTTGGGAGGTATCGGCGATATTGAGCGCATCCTTGCCCGTATCGCATTGAGATCTGCACGCCCGAGGGACCTCGCTACCCTGCGCGACTCCCTTGCCCTGCTGCCACAACTTCAGCTGCTGCTGCAACCATTTGACGCCCCACTGCTGCAACAGCTTGCCGGAGAGTCAGACACTCACCCCCAAGAGGTGGAGCTGTTGCAACGGGCGATTATTGAGAACCCGCCGGTATTGATTCGTGATGGTGGCGTACTGGCCAGAGGCTATGATGACGAGCTGGATGGGCTGCGAGATCTGTCGCAAAACGCCGATCAGTTTCTCCTCGACCTGGAGGCCAGGGAGAAAGCACGTACCGGCATCACCACTCTGAAAGTGAGCTACAACCGGGTGCATGGCTACTATATTGAGGTTAGCCGAATCCACTCCGATTCAGTCCCGGATGAGTATGTGCGGCGCCAGACTTTGAAGGGGGCCGAACGCTTCATCACCCCTGAACTTAAAAAGTTTGAGGATCAGGTGCTATCGGCACGGGAACGTTCTCTGGCACGGGAGAAGTCGCTCTACGCCGAGCTATTGGAAACACTGCAACCCAGCATTGCTAAACTTCAGCTGTGCGCCGATGCCCTGGCCGCCCTTGATGTGCTGGCTAACTTTGCCGAGCGGGCCGAGCGACTGAACCTCAGTCAGCCTGAACTGGAGCAGCGGCCTGGAATCCATATCGTCGATGGGCGACACCCGGTAGTCGAGCAGGTGAGCGATAAGCCGTTTGTTGCCAATAGCGTCGAGTTTAATGACGAGCGCCGTATCCTCATCATCACCGGCCCAAATATGGGAGGTAAATCGACATTTATGCGGCAAACCGCGTTGATTGTCCTGCTCGCTTGTGCGGGTAGCTTTGTCCCTGCCGCATCAGCACGCATCGGCCCCGTTGACCGCATCTTCTCTCGAATAGGAGCCTCAGATGATTTAGCAGGAGGACGATCCACCTTTATGGTGGAGATGGAAGAGACCGCCAATATACTGCACAACGCCAGCGAGCAGAGTCTGGTGCTGATGGATGAGATTGGACGCGGCACCAGCACCTTTGACGGCCTCTCACTAGCCTGGTCCTGCGGTGTCGAGCTAGCTACCCGGATCCGGGCATTTACCCTGTTTGCCACCCACTACTTCGAACTGACCACTCTACCGGAGGAGTACACCGGTATTGCCAATGTCCATCTTGACGCCGTAGAGCACGGTGACTCCATCGTCTTTCTTCATGCCGTAAGGGAGGGGCCAGCTAACCAAAGTTATGGTTTGCAGGTAGCCGCCTTGGCGGGGGTTCCACGAGCGATTATCGAACGTGCGCGTCAGAGACTGAGTGAACTGGAGCAGTCAGCTCAGCAACACGCCGAGCAGCAGGTGAGCCAACTATCACTATTCGCCCCCGAACCTGTGATCCAAAAGCCGATACCGGCCCTGGAAACGCTCAAGGAGATCGAGCCCGACAACCTCTCACCGAGAGAGGCGTTGGATGCTCTCTATCATTTAAAGGGTCTGTTAAAAAAGTAGTCTAAAGAGCACTATGCCGAAGAGACCGATAAGAGCGCTTCGAAGGAGATCTCTAGCAGATGCTCACCCACTTCGATAACATCCCCCTGATGTAGCGGTACTCCGCCGCTGCCCTTAATCTCTTTATCATTGATCTTTGGCAGTGATGGGCCACCGATATGGAGTAGGTAAAATCCCTGTGGACGCCGGGCGATGACAGCCACCGCACTCCCCGGCTTACCGATGGTATAGAGTGAGCGTGTAATTTGATCCTGCTGCCCTTTCAGTGGTCCGCGAAAAAAGTGCAGAAGCGCAACCTTGGGCATCACCCCAGCCCGGGGGGGCTTAGGAGACGGTGCGACAGAGGGCTCTTTTCTCAACGCATCGGGCCTTATCAGCACTGTCTTGTCCAGATCATCCTCTTCGCTATCTGCTTCGTCGCTGTCATAGCGCAGCTTATAGCTACCGATAGAGAGACGATCTCCCTCACGTAGAATATGCTTCTTTACCGGCCGCCCATTATGCTGGGTGCCATTAGTGCTCTCCAGATCCTCGACATAGTAGTCGGTGTAGATACGGGTTATCTGTGCATGAAGACGACTCACTGAAGGGTCGTC
>JBEVXV010000448.1:0-4045 GCA_040505915.1 Sedimenticola sp.
GACAACAGGATTTTCACATAGAAGCCTTGAAAAATATATATCAATTTTAATTACTCTACACTGGAGAATGACTTTGGTGAAGATGTTTGACACATTGTTTATGTTTGATTGTTCCTTATTTGGTCTATTTTTTCATTGGTTAGTCTGTAATTTCTATCCTGATGCATTCAACAGGATAGCTTTCCCGCCAAAAATATGTAGCCCCTTTTTGTCGTGGTGCGTCACAAATACGACGTTTCGTCATTTTGATAGCGATATACCGTTTGGCAAATATTATACATCGAGACATTTTGGCATAAATGTAATAAGCTCCATTTTGTCATTATATGACTCTTATATTAATGTCAATGTCTGTTATAAATGCTAACTGTATCATACGCTATGCTTAAGTGTTGTGATACCTTCTCATTATGACCGTAACTTCCATGTACGTTATATCACCATGCCGATAGCCACTGTGCTGTAGAACAACAACAACAAATGAAAATACAAACAGCGTTGTCAAATTAAGAAGACTTGGTGTTCTTTTTAACCATTATTATTGTATTAACGATCATGACATGATGTCAGAAGTAAACATTAACGTTTAACCTCTCGGTCACAAAACCAGCGGTACCCCAACTCATCAACAAAATGGACAAATTGGAGGCTCCGAAAGGATTGGCCCTCTCCGGCAATATTGTCGACAACTGGAAAAAATTTAAGCAAAGGTTCCAAATATATCTCGAAGCATCAGGCGCTTCAGAGCAAAAGACACAAGCATGCATATTCCTACATGTAGTCGGCGATGATGCCCTTGAAGTTTATAATAATTTTGACTTTCAAGATGGAGATGAACTAAAATTAGACAAAATTCTGAAAAAGTTTGATGATTATTGCACTCCAAAAAAGAACACTACATATGAACGACACAAGTTCTTCACTTGCAACCAAAATCCTAGGGAATCAATTGAACAATATGTGAATGACCTGCGAACAAAGGCCAAATCGTGTGAGTTCGGAGATCTCTCAGACTCGTTCATTCGTGATCGCATAATTTGTGGTATAACGTCTGATAGTCTACGGGAACGGCTATTGAGAGAACAAGAGTTAACGCTTGACAAAGCTATTACAATGTGTCGTGCTGCAGAATCAACGAAAGAGAGAATGAGAGAATGAAAGAATTAGCAGCATCCGATGCGACTAATGTTCATTATGTCAAAAAATCAACAATGTCACATGCTAAATCAGTTTCACAGCCCATACCAAACACAACTGCAGCAAAAATGAAACAGACACCATTACAAAATAGACAGATATGCGGTCGATGTGGTCAAGTTCACAGAGTTAAATGCCCTGCAATTGGCAAGACATGCACAATATGTAACAGAAAAGACCATTTCGCAAAGATGTGTTTTTCAAAGACAGTGGAAAGAATGCACATACAGTCCACCAGGGCAGTGACAATCCAGACACAGACTCTGATGCCGCTGATTTTTTTGTGGATTCAATCAAAACAGAAGTCGATAGTAAGCACGGCAAAGATGATGAATGGAAAATAGTTCTTCCAACAAATGGCCTAGATGTTTGCTACAAACTAGACACTGGTAGCCAGGTGAACGTGATACCAGTGGACCCATTCAAAAGGTTACAAGTAAAACCAAAACTGCACAGCACAAATGTGAAGTTGACCTCATACAGCGGAAATGAGATTCCCACAGTAGGTGCGTGCATCCTTAAAGTGGCTCATAAGGACAAAACTGTCAACCTTCACTGTATCGTCACAAAACAGAAATCTACGCCAATACTTGGCATCAAGGCATGCGACACACTTGGCTTGGTGAAAAGAGTATATACACTGTGTGATACCAATAAATCAAACAAAATCAATTCTGAAACAATACATAAAGACTACGCTGATTTGTTTGAAGGTCTTGGCTGCCTACCAGGTGAACACACAATCCAAATTGACAATACAATTCCACCAGTGGTCCATCCATGCCGAAAGGTACCATTTGCACAACATAATGCATTACGAAAAGAACTTGACAGAATGGAAGACAAAGGGGTAATATGTAAGGAGGACAACATTTCAAGCTTCCAACTAGAGAGGAAATTTTGTCCGGACTGTCAAAGGCCAGATATTTCAGTAAACTTGATGCATCAACAGGATTCTGGCAAATGAGGCTCGACACACAGTCATCAATGCTAACATGTTTCAATACTCCATTCGGAAGATATCGTTTTCTGCGATTGCCATTCGGAATATCATCGGCACCGAAAATATATCATAAGGCAGTTCACCAGATATTTGAACACATTGAAGGCGTAAATACCAACATCGATGATATTATTGTCTGGGGCTCAACTGTCGAGGAACACAACGAAAGACTCCAACAAGTGTTAGATGCAGCAAGGACTGCAAATCTGAAACTAAACAAAGACAAATGTGTAATTGGGGTACAGGAAATGACATTCATAGGTGATGTAGTATCAGCAAATGGCGTCAAACCAGACCCACTGAAAGTGAAAGCAATAACTGAATTTCAGAAGCCAACCTGCAAAAAAGAGATACAACAATTGCTCGGAATGGTCAATTACTTAAGCAGGTATATTCCAGATGTATCTTCAGTGACGGCACCACTGAGGCAAATACTAGAAGATAAGTTTGACTTTACATGGGAAGAACCACAAGAGACGGCATTCAATCAGTTGAAAGGGTTATTATCAAAAGAGCCAGTGTTAAAGTTTTATGATCCAGATCGTGAACTCAAAATTTCCGCAGATGCTTCACAAACTGGGATAGGGGCAGTGTTGCTACAAAAATACGATGACGCTTGGTTACCTGTGGCGTATGGGTCAAGGTCAATGAACAAAGCTGAAACTAGGTATGCTCACATTGAGAAAGAAGTTCTAGCTATGACATTTGCATGTGAAAGGTTTCATCAATATATATTTGGTCAGGACATACAAATAGAAACAGACCATAAACCATTGCTTGGAATCTTCAAAAAGGCACTAAATGACTGTCCAATAAGGATACAACGTCTACTGCTGATACTTCAAATGTATAGCTTCCATTTGACCTTCACCCCTGGAAAATATATGTTTATCTCAGATGCTCTATCTAGAGCATATGTGCAAAGTCATACTGATAGTGACATTTCTGGTGAAGAAGAAGTGACTGCCTATGTGGACTTCATAGTGACCAGCCTGCCAGTCTCGGACAGAAAGTTAGTGATGATAAAAGAAGGCACGGTAGATGACTTCCAACTTCAAATACTGAAACCGACAATATTAGAAGGCTTTCTTGATAAAAAATCAGACTGTCCGAAGACTATAGTAGAGTTCTGGAACGTCAGAAACGAACTCAGCTACATAGAGTCGAATGGTTTACTAATGAAAGGATCAAAAGTTATAATTCCTCATAGTATGCGTAAAGAGATGTTACAGAAAATTCATGTTGGACATTTATGGATCGAGAAGTGTAAGAGACGTGCACGCCATGCCATGTACTGGCCCGGAATGAACCAACGCATCACTGAAATTGTTCAGGCATGTTCAATATGTATGTCACACAGACCCAAACAAACTTCAGAGCCACTGATGCCACATCCAGTTGCGTCATACCCTTGGCAGAAAATAGGCGTGGACTTGTGCACAGCAAACAATAAGAACTATTTAGTAATATGTGACTATTACTCAAATTACCCAGAAGTGTGTCAAATGAAAAGCACATCATCAGAATCGGTGATAAAGGCCATGAAATTTGTATTTGCTGGACAAGGCATTCCACAAGAAGTCTTTAGTGACAACGGACCACAATTTAGCTCTCGTGAATTCAACAACTTTGCCAGTAACTACGATTTCGAGTGTACATAAAACATCATCACCACGATTTCCTCAATCAAATGGACTTGTAGAAAAGTGTGTGGGCATTGTGAAAAACCTGGTCAAAAAGACTGATGACGGTAATGGTGAGTTTTACCTGAATTTACTGGTGTACAGAACGACCCCCTTGGAAAATGGGTTATCTCCAATGGGACTGTTAAACAATGGCAGAAAG
>JBEVXV010000449.1:0-1819 GCA_040505915.1 Sedimenticola sp.
GATAAAATAACCGCGCAGAATACTCATCAATAGGCTAAAGAGGAACACAATGCCGATACCGGCCGCCAGCACCCAAAGGGTCTCAATCGCACGGTTGGGTACCACCCGGTCGTAGACGTTCATGATAAATAGCGGCACCGCGAGGGCAAAGAGGTTGACCATCAGGGTAGCCAGTGCAACCTCACTGTAGAGCCCCCTGACCCCCCCTATAGCAGACCAGAACCAGTGACCTCCAGCATGGTAGGGGCGGCCGGTAACGGCCCGGCTAAAGGTGTGCTCAAGACGGGTAAAGAGCGCTGCACCGCTATAGCGGGTTGAGATCTCATCCAGTGGTAGTGTGACTTTTCCGCTGCTCTCAGGCTGAATCAGAGTGACCGTACCATCCTGAGTATTTATCTCCTGCAATACACAGGCGTCTGACTCATTTAACAGCAGTACCACCGGTAGCATCAACGGGGTGATCTGTGCCAAGGGTTTGCGCTGCAGGCGTGTGCTGAGACCGATACGTTTGGCAGCGCGGATAAAGCCATCTGGATCGAGTAAGTTACCTTCGGCTGGCAGTCCCGCCATCAGCGCATCTGCACTTTTTGGCCGGTCATAATGACGGCTTAGGTGTTCCAGGCAGCCCAATAGCGGATCGCTGAAGGTTTCCCTGTCTGCGGTGATATTCCAGGTGGATTGTTCTGTGTTTGCTTCAGTGTCTCTCATATATTGATGGTTAGGTCAGAGGCTATGGAGTTTTGATGAGATGAACATGCAGTCCATCATGGGTAATCATACCCGTGGCAGCTGCCAGGAAGCTGTTCTCGGCAGGAGGCGGAGTCGATTGCGGCTGGTTTGTTTGAAATTGCACAATAGGTGGGTGCAATCGACTTCGACCCTGCACCTCCTGCGAAGAAGATAATATCCAGTTAGGCTAGGCCGGTGAGTCACCGGCCCAGCCTAAAGTTATACGGTATCAGTGTAGATGAAGCTGTCATGGGTTATGAGATCACCCATATTGATATACCCGCTATAAGTTACTCCACCATCATTTGTAAAAAAGAAGTTGGTAAGCATGCTGGAGTTACCACCCGCTTCAAGCAGCCTAAGCTGGGTATATTCCTGTGTTACACCGTCAGTATCTACGTAAGATGCTTCCTCTGTCACAAGGTAGGTATTGATGTCATCTGTGGAATTCACATCCTGCAAAACATCCCGGATATCGATTTTGTCGCCTTCAGCAAAGCTGAAATCGAAGATATTGTCGGCAATCCACCATGAGCTAGTACTGTTATCGAGGGGGTCAAATACTTCAGGTTCTCCCACTACGAAGGTGTCCGCCCCTGCGCCACCCCACATACGATCTTTACCTGTACCACCGATGAGTATGTCATCACCATCGTCACCCCATATCCGGTCATCTCCACCCAGGCCTCTGAGTATATCATTGCCGCCTTTGCCACCCAGGATGTTATCAGCACTATTGCCCGTTATCGAGTCATCACCGGCTCCACCAAAGGCCCTTTCAATAACCGTGCCCTCGGCAATACCGATGTTGTCGGTGAGCCCGCCAAGAGAAGAGAAATGCCCCTCACGTAAATCGATAATTGCCGGGGTGGCATTTTGTGGGGCCAGAATGGCATCATCACCACCACTATCCCAGATAACACCCACCGGTACCGGGCCATTATCGGTAAAGTTGAGGTGATCCATAGGAGTTCCGAATCCGGGTGTTTCACCAACTCTATAGGTGTAATCATCTGCAGCGTTATAGCCGTACTTGGTATTGCCACTGCGTGTTTCGGTATCCACACCATAGAAAAACTGCATCGCCTCG
>JBEVXV010000450.1:0-6986 GCA_040505915.1 Sedimenticola sp.
ACCCTTCATCACTTCACCCGGTACTCTTCGTTTTTCCACTGCCACCAGACAGATAAGCCAAATAGTATCCGTTTTTATCGGCTCATCCGGGGGGTGATTGGTGGAGGTTATTTTGATGGGTGTCTTGGTTATTTTTCACTGTAAATGTAGTTATTTTGATGTTAAGAAAGTCTCATTTCAACTGAAGCAGAACAATAGCGGGTATTTCCCAACATATTCCACGCAATCGACTCCGACCCCTCACAACACAATGATCAATCGAGTCTCCCAGGCTGCTGGGAGCTTTATTCATTGTTTGGGGGTGTAAAGTTACATAGATACAAAGGTAACTGAGAAGACTTTCCTGACCATCAGGTACGGAACTTTTTGACGACACTCTCAAGATTTTTGGCCAGGGTGTAGAGTTCATCTTTTCCCAGATGCGATTTGGTGATGCCAAGGACGGTGCTCTCGGCAATCTTGCGCATATCCGTGACATTTTCAGCCACCTCTCTGGTCATCGCGCTCTGCTCTTCAGTGGCCGTTGCAATCTGCGCAGCCAAACTGGTAATCATACCCACTGAACCATCAATATCCTGCAGCGCATCCCCCGCCTCATTCGCCTGACCAACCACCTGGTCGGTCAAACTCCGCCCTTTAGCCGTCCCTTCTACAGCTTCCCCGATACCCGCCTGCAACGACTCAATCATTGACTGAATCTCTTCCGTTGATTGCTGTGTGCGCTGAGCCAGCGTCCTGACCTCATCGGCGACCACTGCGAAACCGCGCCCCATATCACCCGCCCGGGCCGATTCAATCGCTGCATTCAAGGCAAGAAGATTGGTCTGGTCGGCAATCGCACGGATCGAACTTAAAATTGAAGTGATATTGTTGCTCTCCTCAGCAACCCGCTGAATTACCCGGCTAGTCTCATCAATCTCGTTCGAGAGGTTGTTGATCGAGGTGATGGTCTGGTTGACGATCTGCAGGCCACTCTCCACATTATTCTTTGCCTCGTTCGCCGCACCCGATGCTTCTGCTGCATTTCTTGCGATCTCCTGAACAGTGACCGAAACCTGATTGACCGCCGTAGCGACCATGTCGCTCTTCTCCCTCTGCCCTTCCACCCCATCGCTTGTGTGCGCAATCAGAACAGAGGTTTGCTTCGCTGTCTCTGTCAAACGACCCGCATTCTCGCTGAGATCAATAATAGCCTTCTGCAGCTTCTCCATTACAGCATCAAACCAGTTGCTCAGTTCCCCAAGCTCATCCTGGCTTTTCCCACCGATACGCTGGGTTAGATCACCCTCGCCTTCAGCTACATTGCGTATACCTTCGGTTACTTTCCGTATCGGCGCGAGAACAAAGCGGGAGAGTAGCCAGGAGAGCGCCACCAACGTGACCAGATCAAGCAGCAGGATCTCCAGCAGATAAAAGATAATCAGTTCCCCGAGGGTTCGCTCCACCTCAGTGCGATCGGGATAGAGCTCAATCAGACCAATCACCTTGCGTGATTCACCTTCACCATAATGGAGCTTTCTGATGATCTTTTCAGATTTATCCACCGGCGGCGCTGTCAGTTCCGCTATCTGCTGTTCATGGCTCTTGTCAAAGCCGGCTATCTGAATATCGTCTGCACCTATTACCCGTATGGCGCCGATCCCACTGCTGCTCAATTCAGACTGCACAATCTGCCTGGCCACCCTTTCATCATAATTCCACAGGGGTTCGGGTAGGCTTGTCTCCATCCGATCAAGGGCGGTATCAAGTTGCCGTTGATGCCAACGGGTCAGCTGTTCCTGCTGTTGAAAATAGCCGTAGCCGCCTGATAACGTCAGTACCAGTGTGACTATCACAACAAAGCTCAGGTTGAGTTTTACTTTGAGGCTTCTCATCATCCTGCCGTGAGTCTGATCGGTCGTTCCGACCAAGAACTTCCACCCAGCCGATTGGAATAGTTCAAACCAACCTGCTCCAACGTCTCTGTTACATCTACGATCTTCCTATACAGAATAGTCGTCGTCCCCCAGATTAACTTAAAAAAGTAAGGTAACTATTCAGCTCACCCTAAAATCCGCCATTTCTGCGTTACAAAATGATCATTTACAGTTGCACAGTTGTAAACCCACATTTTGCGCCTTGATCTGACGAATGTTAGGGGGCAATCGAACAGTTATAGCATAGTGCTGAATAGTTACAAAAGTAACACACAATCCCGCATCAGTTTGCTATGGGATTGATACGGATCAGAATAACAATACTAATCACATTCACGACAAAAGAATATTTCAAGCATCACAATTGATTATTTTTATGCCAGCTTAGTACCGATCATAATAAAAAAGCACTCCGGAAGCATGCCTCAAATTCTCCACAAACCTTCAGGATTTTGTCTAGTATTAGGATACGAATGAAATGATAGGTGACCTGCAATGAAAAAACTACACACTCTGAGCATCCTGATTTTACTCATCTCCGGAATCCTGCTTGCACCGGGCAATGTATCGGCGGATCCATTCAGGAACCTTACCTTCTTGACCGAAAACTACGCCCCCTTCAACTACAGTCAAAACGGGGAAACCCAGGGTATATCGGTTGACCTGATGTTGAGAATATTCAAGCAGGCCAAATCATCCAAGAGGCTTAGCGACATCAGGGTAGTACCCTGGGCCAGAGCCTACAAACTCGCCCAGGCGAAGAAAAATACGGTGCTGTTTTCGATGACCCGCACCAAGAGTCGGGAGGATATGTTCAAGTGGGTCGGCCCCATCTTCCCTACCACCATCGGCATAATCGCAAAAAAAGGGCTGAAAGCGGAGATCAGCAGCTTTGAAGACCTGAAGAGGTACCGTCTGGGTGCGATCCGTGAAGATATCGGTGAACTGCTTCTGAAAAAAGGCGGCTTTGATGCCAAAAAAATACAGTTAACCAACTCATCGGCCAACACAGCAAAAATGTTGGCCTCCGGGCGTATCGACATGTGGGCCTACGAGACCCAGGTAGCTCTGTGGAACCTGAGAGAGGCAGGAGAGAACCTCGATGATTACGAAGTTGTTCATAAACTCGAAGAGTCGATGCTATACATCGCCATTCAGAAAGATACCGATGATGCCGTGGTCGCCAGAATGCAGGAGGCACTGGACGCTGTAAAATCTGAATAACTACCCAGTAGTATCGATAAAGAGATATTTATTAGGATGACTTGAAGTTGATTATGCTGACTACTGCCGGGTAATGCTCTGCGCATTTGGCGAAACCGACTCCAATTCCAAGTCCGGCTGAATAGTTACAAGCATGAAATAAAGGATACCGGAATAAAAACCACAACCGTTATGGAGTTGGTGTTTTTTGTGCTGCTCAGTGCAAATACTCTGGCAGCTCATGAGGTAGATATCTTGGTCGAGTAGATGGGTTTCTCTGGCTGCTTAGGATCGTGTTTGTCTTCTCTGTTTCCGGCTGGTTTCCCGCCGGTGCCACAATATCCTCTCCATACAGCCATTGTCATCACACCCCTCACAGAACCGTGCGGGCGCTATTTACGCACACGGCTCCTCAACAACGCACTTTACGACGAAAGTGACCATAGATTCACTCAACCTATTGATGCGGCAGCTGGAACGCGAGGAGCTGGCAAGCTATCCCAGGGTGAGGCAGGCAATGGACCTCCAGATAGAGCGGATCCGTAAGCTGATGGAGCGGGAGCTGACCCGTGCACGGTTGGCCGGGTCGGGCATTGCCGCCGAGCGCTTCTCTGCCCAACAGGAGGTCCCCGCACTGGTGGGTGCCCTGCGACAGATCTATACCGAACGTAAGTTAAATATTGAGTACCAGCTGCCGGACGAAGAGCGACTGCCGCAGGATCGGGAGGATATGCTGGAACTGCTCGGCAATCTCCTGGATAACGCCTGTAAATGGGCTCAGAAACGGGTTAGGTTGCGGCTTGAATTCAACGAAAAATTAACCCTGCTGACGGTGGAAGATGATGGCCAAGGGGTCTCTGATGATGAGTTCAAACAGCTGGGTGAACGGGGTGTGCGAGTCGATGAGTCGGTAGAGGGCCATGGGTTGGGCCGGGCCATCGCCCGGGATGTAGTCAACCGCTACGGTGGCACCCTGGAGTTTGGTCGTTCGACTGATCTGGGAGGGCTGTTGGTGGTGAAGTTATAAGTCAGAGACTTTAATTTTAATCAGGTCATGAGCGTGAAGCTCAATTAAACTTAAGGGTATCGGAGTCTACCGTAAACCTAGATCCAGCTTAAACCTCACTCGGCATCCCTTCCCGGAAGACGGTATGAAATCCCCGCCGCAGTTGGCTGTCCCGTCGCTTCATCAGTTTCTGAACGGCGTCGTCGCGGTCGCTGAAGTACTCTTTGGTTACTTGCCCCCGCATACCCTGAATGCCTGACTCGCGCACCAGGTTCCAGCCACCCAGGAGATCCTGCTGTAGCTGTAGCTGGTAGAAGCGGAGCGGTTGCTCCGCTGATGGTTGTGTTTGCATGTAGATGCGCATGAAGGGGGGTGTCAGCCTTGGGCTATCGGATTAATTGTTGGGTAAGTTACCACATTCATCAGATATCCCGTAACCCTTCGGATGGCTCGATTCGGGCGGAGCGGTAGCCAGCCATAGTGGCGGCGATGGTGGCAGAGCTGAGGGTGATGGCGAGGGCGATGAGGTAGTGCTCTGGCATCAGACGGCAGACGGTATCGCCGCTCTGTAGCTGACCGACAAACATTTGGTTGATGCTGTAGGCGACCCCGAGATAGATTAGTGTGGCGCAACCCCAGCCGAGCAGCCCGGTGAAGAGTGACTGGATCACCGGGAACCAGATGATATCTCCGGTACGGAACCCCACCAGCCGCAGTACGCTCAGCTCTTTACGTTTGCGATCGACATTGGCCCACAAGCTGGCTCCGAGGGAGAAGGCGAAACCAGACATGCTCACTATCGCAATCAGCCAGAAGACGGCGCTGAGGTTACGGTCCATGTTCTGCACAATGTCGATATCTGCCGCTCGTGTGTGCACCTCTATGCCCTCCTTTATTAGCAGTGAGGAGAGTTCGGCGACTCCATAGATTGATTTGGCATAGAGCCGGAAGCCGGGGTAGCTGCGGCTGTCGCGGCTCTCCTTGTCGCCTTTCCAGCCAAGAGCCGGTACGGCGCGACCATCACGGAAGTCCTCTGCTGACTCTACAAGGTAGATCGGTGCAAAGGCACCGTCGCGGGAGAAGGCACTGGCTGGGGCGACATCTGCCACGGTCAGCTCAATATGAACTCGTTCGCTACGTCCTCTGAATCGGCGTGAGAAGCTACCGCTTATTTTATCGCCGGATTTGACCTTCAATTTGCGGGCAACGGAGGTGGAGAGTACCAACTGCTGCATGTTTTCGGGTAATTTTAGTCCGACAAGTAGAGGGTCTCCGCGATCAGTGGGAATCATCTCTGCCTGCAAAATACGCTTGGCAACTGCGCTTTTGAGCTCGATGGTGGCGGCGATAGCACGGGTACGGGGGACGATGAAATCGACATCGGCATGGCTGCGCAGTCCCTCTATCCAGGCGAGATCGAAGTGACCGCTGCCGATGGGGCGGATCTCGCGGTTACGGGGGTCCTCGACGAGGTTATCGACCATGCTGCTGATAATGCCGAATTTGAGGCCGAAGAGTACCAGCATCGGTCCCAGCACAGCGGCCAGGGCGAGGATGAAGAAGCCGGACATCTGCCACTCGTCACGATAGTCGCGGGCGGCCAGCCAGGAGATATTGCCCAGTCTGTGTTCCATTATCCGCTTACCACTGTTTCTGTCAGTGAGCCGTCATCCTCTCTTTGGGTGCGCAAGGCGAGGCGGCGCAGCCCCAACCGCTGTACGTGACGCCAAGCATGGCTGGCGACGATAACGGTGATGTTGAGCTCTTCTACCAGTTCGATAAAGAGCGCCATGATCCGTTCAGCGGCAATCGGGTCGAGGGAGGCGGTGGGCTCGTCAGCAATGACGATGGAGGGTCGGTGGGCCAGGGCGCGACCTATGGCTACCCGCTGGCGTTCTCCTACCGACAGCATGTGGGGGCGTTTTTCGAGGTGACGTTCGATTCCCAGCCGGTGGGCCAGTTCGTTAACCAGGTTGTCATCCGGCAGCTGCAGCAGCCGGCGGGAGAGGGTGATGTTCTCTCGCACTGTCAGATAGGGGAGCAGGCCACCGGTCTGCATTACATAGCCCATGCGCAGGCGCCGCAAATCTCCTAGCTTATTGAGCTTTTTCTTTTGCCAGAAGTGGTCAATATCGAGTGGTTTTGCACCCATCTCAGGGCGGAAGCGGAACGCGCCGCTGTGGTTTGGGCGTGAAATCATCGCCAGCATATCGAGTAGGGTGCTCTTGCCGCAGCCGCTCTCGCCGATCAGGGCGATCTTCTCACCCAGTGCAATTTGTAGACTGGGAACCCGCAGACGGAAGGCGGTACCTTCGGACTCTCGGGTTTTGATGACATCGCGCAGGTGGTAGATCAGTACCCTGTCGTTGGTGAGCGGAAGCGCTTCGTGATGCGGGATGGTGTTCACTTGGTTTTTATCTGGCCTTGTTGTAAATAGGTTGAATCAGTGGTGGTTTCTGTGTCAAGTGATCGTTATTTTGGAGTAACTATTCAGCTGAGTTTGGGGTAATCGACTCCGATCCCTGGTGAAAACAGCCCCAAAATAGGGTTAGCTGAATAGTTACCGTTGCTGCTTTTCAAGGCGTGTATCTTAGATATCAATATGACACTCTGCAATAGAGTACCCCTTCTCCCTGGGTAGACTGATGTAAAAACCATAATGTAGATTGGGCTAGCACAGTATAACCAAACAAAATCAAAAGGTTGTCGGGTTACGCTGCGCTAACTCGACCTACCAAGCGTGTTTTTACCCAGGAGAGGGTCGGGTAACTTTTTAGCTCAGGGCAGCATCTCCAGTGCGATGGGGAAGAGTGAGTCGCCGGAGACTGCGCCGCCATCGAGGGAGACCCAGAGGTCGGTAT
>JBEVXV010000451.1:0-2963 GCA_040505915.1 Sedimenticola sp.
CAGGAGTAGAGACGGACCCAGCAAAGACCGAGTCACTAAAGAAATGGCCAATCCCGAAGAACATAAAGCAGGTTAGGAAGTTTCTGGGCTTTACGGGATATTATCGCCGTTATGTTAAAGATTATGCAAGGATAATGAAGCCACTGAATGATCTACTTATTGGGTACCCAACCAACAGGAAGGGTAAGACGAAGAAGACAGCACAGACATGGAGATGGGGAGAAGACCAGCAGATTGCGTTTCAGACGATCATAGAGCTTCTGACCAATCCTCCAATATTGGCCTATGCGGATTACACGAAACCATTTATTCTAAACATTGATGCCAGTAGGAATGGTTTAGGTGCAGTACTTTACCAGGAAGACCAAGATGGGCATGAGCGGGTAATAGCCTACGCAAGTCGAGGACTGAGACCAGGAGAGAAGAATTATGCAGCACACAAACTGGAATTTTTGGCACTAAAATGGACAGTGACAGACAAATTCCATGACTACTTGTATGGAACGACATTTACAGTGCGCACAGATAACAATCCATTGACATACGTGCTGAAGAATGCAAAGTTGGATGCAACATGTCATAGGTGGATAGCCGCGCTCTCCGCGTACAATTTCGATATCGTTTATCGGAGCGGCAAAACCAACACCGATGCGGACGCGTTATCACGACTTCCAGGCGATGATAATGACCTCCGTAACTTGGAAATCATGCCAAGATCATCAGTACAGGCAGTATGTCAAGTATACACAGTACAGAGTAATCAGTTACCCGTAGTGGAGTGTGTATCCATGAATACGTCCGGTGCACTTAAGGATATTGATGGCCCAGAAGTGATGGACATCAGTAAAGTTGACTGGAAGAGGAAACAGAAGTCAGATGTGGTAGTAGGCAGAGTTATTGATATATATCAGACTGGGCATAAACCAACAAAACGCTTGGCGTCAAAAGAGACCAGTGAAGTACAGAAGTTATTGAACCACTGGGACAATTTCTTCATGAGGGAAGGAGTTTTATACAAGAAATATCAACATGCAGGCTTAGAATATATGCAGCTAGTTTTGCCAGAACAATATAGGAGAACTGCAATTAAGGGTATACATGATGATGTTGGACACCAAGGGCGGGACAGAAGCATCAGCTTGGCAAAAGAACGATTTTATTGGATCCGGATGGATACAGATATAGAGGAATGGATAAAGCGATGTGGGCGTTGCATTAGAAGTAAAGCCAAGACGTCAAAGGTACCACTTGTCAACATTGAAACAACACAGCCACTGGAACTGGTGTGTATGGATTACTTGCAGTTAGAGCCATCACGGGGAGGAGTAGAGAATATTTTAGTGTTGACGGATCACTTCACCCGATATGCTAAAGCATATCCCACAAAGAACCAGACGGCTAAAACCACAGCAAAATGCCTCATGGACTTCACTGCAGACTATGGATTCCCAGCCAGACTCCATGCAGATCAAGGCCGAAACTTCGAATCGAAGGTGATAAAGGAACTGTGCAGGTTAGCGGGAGTAAAGAAGAGCCGTACTACACCGTATCACCCTATGGGCAACGGGATGACGGAGCGTTTTAATCAGACTTTGATTAAAATGCTGGGGACGTTAAACACAGAACAGAAAAGAGACTGGAAATCATATGTAGCGCCTCTAGTCCATGCCTACAATGCAACCAAACATGAGAGCACGAACTTCTCGCCATTCTACTTGATGTTCGGGCGACACCCAAGGCTCGCAATAGATGCGTTTTTGGCAACGAAGACTGGGTGTACTCAAGAACAATCAACAACAAAGACTGCATATGTATCAAACCTGAAGAAGAAGATGGACTTCGCATACAAGACTGCATCTAGAGAAGCAGAACTTGCAGGCCGAAGGCATAAGGCAAGGTACGATTTAAAGGCACGAGAATCAAAGATAGAACCAGGAGACCGTGTACTGGTTAAGAATGTTGCCTTCCAAGGGAAGCACAAATTGACAGACAGATGGGAACAGGAACCATACGTTGTCATTAAGCAGCCGAATACTGATGTACCTGTTTATGTTGTAAAACAGGAGTTTGGGGGTAAAGGAACAAGGACCCTTCACAGGAACTTGCTACTCCCGTTTATGTCCATAAACGACAACAATAAAGACATCCGTCCCGTACAAACCCCACCTAGGCAAATGAACCCTACCCAACAATCCTCAAATGAGGAGGAGAATGTCGAAGCAGATGTCGTTCAAGATGAAGACGAAGAATCTCAGGAGGAAGAAGTAGACTTATACGTGATACCGGCTAGACGGGAGCAGCCAACTGTGGAGCCTGTTCGGCAGCCACATAAACCACGGGGTTTAATAGCTACCCGGTATTATGGAGACATCACTCCTTCGATTACAGAGGCTACAGTAGGAGCGAGTAGCGAGGGGGGCTCACAGGTGTACAGTTCGTTGGACGACACATGTTCCAACGTACTGGGAACCCCTTCGACCATGACGTCAACGTACCGCACGCGTAGCCGTGCCAGTGCTGCGTCTACGTCTGATGACTTGACTGGATATGGCAGAAATGTAACGAGCAACGACGAGAGTCCATATATGTATAGTACGTTGGACAATACAGGTTCCAACGCGCTAGACAGTCCCTCGACTGTGACGTCGGCGTATGACGCACGTAGTCGTGCCAGTATTATGTCGACGGCTAGCGGCTTATCCGGAAACCGCGAAAATGCAGCAATTGGCGGGGAGCGAAGGTTCGACCCGGTTGTACCTAGACGGTCCAGTCGGCAGCGCCAACCACCAACATGGTATCGAAGCGGGGACTGGATAACAGAGTAGGACATGTTCGTAGATAGTCTGCTGTTAGTATCGGATTTTATTGGAGCTGGGTTGGGAAAGTACTGATCCGTAGTGTTTACTGGGAGACAGTAACGTATATATTGTATAACTTGACTTGTATGAGGTAGTGCATTTTAA
>JBEVXV010000452.1:0-2094 GCA_040505915.1 Sedimenticola sp.
CACCACTCCCATACATTGCCGTGCATCTGGTGAAGACCCCAAGCGTTAACCCCTCCCGGCAGCGCTTTTACCTCTACCGTCTCTCTCCGATCCTCCCCTTTTTCTCCATTATCGTAGGGATAGTTACCATCGTAGTTGGCCTGTTCGCTGCTGATCTGTTCGCCAAAGGCGAAGGGGTTTTTGCTACCGGCGCGGCAGGCATACTCCCATTCGGCCTCAGTAGGCAGGCGCAACGCCAAGTATGGGCGCGCACTGTTGACCTCGGCAATAAACTTTTCAATATCATTCCAACTTACCTCTTCCACCGGTCGCTCCGCACCCTTAAATTTACTCGGATTCTCTCCTGTCACAGCTTCCCACAGTGCCTGTGAACAAGCACTGTCTGCCAACCAAAAAGCCCGGCTGATCCTTACTGTATGGGGTATTTCATCACTATCACGCTCAGACTCACCTTGCGACGATCCCATGACAAAGTCACCAGAATGGATCCAGCGCATGCGTTGAGTAACCCCCATCAGCTCAAACTCAGAATAGTGGCCATAATCATCCTCACCCCAGCCATCGGCCCACTCTGGAGGAAAGGGATTAGGTAAGAGGTAGCTCTGGGTCATCTCTTCAGGTGTGATAGTCATAGCGCCGTATCATTGGAGTGCGGTCAACCGGCAGGCTTTCAGGCGGCATCCGCTCACCCTACTCACGCACCGGCGACCTATTGGTTTTTGCCACGAATAACAGCCTCGTGGACGGGATAGTACTCTGGTCAAAAATGCGCCATCCGGCGCTGATCGAGCTCGGGCAAGACGGAAACCAGTAGTGTGGTTGCGGTTACCAGGCCTGTTCCTGTTGCGGTAGGCAGAACGCAGGTTCCTGCCGTTGTTGTTCCAGGAGCCGCCGCGCAACACGCGGTTATCGCCTTTTTTGAGTGCCACCCTGATCCTCTTATACCTCTATCGAGGGGTAATGTAAAAGCTCACGCCGCCAGGCACCGCTCTCACAACCCTGAATAATACGCAGCAGCAGCTCCAGAAATTCATCCCCCTTAAAACGCCGCTTTAGCAGCAGCCATAACCTTTCGTGACTAAGAGTAGCGAAATAGTTGGTAATATCGATCTTGACATACCAGGGGTAACGGCGCATTGCCGCCAGCACCCGGCCGGATACCGCGTGAACACCGCGCCCGGTCAGGCAGGCGTAGCTAGTGGGTGCCATGGCGGTTTCAAATACGGGGCCGGCCAGATTCATGATCGCGTGATGGAGCACCCGGTCTTCAAAACAGGCGGCATGGATCAGACGCCGTTTGGGATCATGGATAGTAAAACTCTTGTACTTACCAAAAGGTGCCCGCCCCTCCCTGATCGCCTCACCCAGGCACTTTAGATTGGCATCCAGATCACTGAAAAAATCAGCCACTTCCGGGCGCTGTCGTTTTCCTCGTCCCGCTTTCCAGGCAGCCAGCGCAAGATTGTCCCATGCTGCAATGGCATCAATCGCAATACGGGTTCGTTTCATGGTATTGACTGCTGTTTCGCCAGCGCTCTCTGGAGGGCTTCGATAAACCCGGCACCATACTTCTCAACCTTCGCTTTCCCGATACCTTCAATCTTCTCCAGCATGGCCAAAGAATCAACACGCTTACGCACCATCTCCGCCAACTGCTCATTGTTGAAAACCCCATAGGCCGGTATACCGGCGGCTTCGGCCAGCTCTTTGCGTAGGGAACGCAACTGGGCATAGAGGGCGAAATCCTTATCATTGAGCAGTTCACGATAATCTACTTTAGGCCTATTAGTGCTACCGCCAGTCACGGCTTGCCCTCCCGCGTAGGTGACACAAACCGACCAGAAGCTCTGCTCCCCCGCTGCAACAAACTGCTTCTCTATGGAGACCACCCGCACGCTGCCACAAAACCCGTTGAGTTCATCCTCTCCCTGTTGCGGGAAGAGGGCATTAACCGTAAAAAATCGCTGTATCATATTGTCACCTGCTAGCTAACCCCCGCCGTACCTGACCGATACCTCGTCCCTCGGCATCTGTCCGGCACGGCTCCTCTCTCTCTACTGCGCTCCGCGCTACCGGCACTATTGACCTCGGGCA
>JBEVXV010000453.1:0-5392 GCA_040505915.1 Sedimenticola sp.
TTCAATGAGGTAATTTGCCAGGTTTCTACAGTTACACGTGGTAAGTATGTGCTTAAGTTTATCGGGATCGGGATCCGTCATTAATGGGCCAAAGTGTTTATCTCGAATGTCCGCGTATTTAGAACACTGGACAAGGTAGTGTCGTTCGTCTTCTACATAGCCCTCGTTGCATACACGGCACACCCGGTTTTCCAACGGCGTCATCGGTCTACGGTAACGTCCCAACTCGATCGCCAACGGATATGACCCGCACCTAAAGCGAGCAATTGCGGATCGTTGTTTTATTGTCAAGTGTTTCGTCAGATATTCTTCCTGGTGGACATGTTGTTTAAATTTTCGATATGTACGCAGTTTTGGCGACTGTTGTAAATCGTTCGCCCATTGTCCTTTCCATTTGTGGTTTAGCGAATCACTGACCTTTTGTACGAGAGATTTACTAGAGATAGTTTTGGTCAGGTCAGTATTAAAGAAGTTCAGTATACCACAGTCACTGAATATGTGCCGGACTTCATTACACCAAGTGTCTCGATATCTGTCCGACTGCTGGAGGTCCCACAAGAATATACGATGAGTTAATCGCGTCGGATCCATTTTAACAAGTCTATGCCAGAGGCGAACAAGTTCACGGTGACGTCGGTATCTCGGAGGTAGCCATCCAACTTCGCCATCAATAGCGATCAAACACGTGGATTTACTCACACCAAGGTAAGATCTGATTGCTCTATGCTGAAGTTTATTTAAGTCATCATACGTTTTATAACCCCAGACACCTGCGGCATAGTCGGTCACTGGGTTAACGGTACATTCATACAGTTTTTCAAATGTTTTGAAGTCCAGTCCTTTACTCGCATAATGCTTGGATGTTAATGCGCCCAGCGCGCGACTTCCGGCATCTCTAAGTGTTTTCGCGGGGACAGAAAAATTTAGATGTTCATTAATGTCTAGACCAAGGTATCTGTATGTTTTAACGCATTCTAGATTGATGTTTCCAAATTTGAATTGTTTCTCGGTGACTGGCACTGATTGTTTGCGACAATGCATGATTTTGGTCTTACTAATGTTAACATTTAGCCGCCATTTTTGTGTCCATGTGTGCACACAGTCGAGCATTCGTTGAAGGTCATCCGCTGAATCCGCGATGAGGACGATATCGTCAGCATACAGTAGTATACTGAGGCGATCACTGTCGGTAAGTCGTACACCAAGTCCCAGATCGTTGATGTTCCGCGTGACGTCATCAACAAAGATGGCGAACAGCGTCGGGGCGAGGTTGTCACCCTGTCTAACACCAGCATCGACTGAAAACCAGTCCGTGAGGCGGTTATTTACTCTGACACATGCTTGTACATTTTCATAAAGTTTCTGGATAAGTTTTAATATATTTCCATGTATACCCATAGACATCATTTTATGCCATAAACAGTCTCGATTTACTGAGTCGAATGCTTTACTAAAGTCGATATAGCATAGAAATGTTGATTTGTTTTGTAATTTACGATTTCGAATTGTGGTAGTTAGACTATATATGTGGTCCAGACATGAGCGCATTTTCCTGAAGCCATTCTGTTCGTCACATAACATCGAGTTGGTATTCAGGAACTTAGTAAGTCTATCATTAATTACATGGCTGAGTAGTTTTGTTATGGTAGACATGAGACTGATTGCTCTGTATGATAGCGGGTCACGGTAATCCTTACCCTTTTTGAGCACTGGCTGTACAATAGTTTTATACCACAGCTTTGGCACAACTCCATTACGAAAACACACGGTGAATAGTTTGTGTAGTATAGGAGCCAGTGTTTCAATTTTCAGTATTTCATATGGGATGCCTTCAATTCCGGCTGCACGACCATTCTTGGAGGATGAAATACTTTTCTTGATTTCTGCCATAGTGATACTCGCGTTAAGCTGAAGTAGTGAATCATCATCGAGTTGTCGCCCTTGTTGGTGAATGTGTAATTCCAATTGTCTATAGTCATTTTCCCAGCGGGCCGTTGTCATTTGAACAGCGTGCAAAAAATTATCGTCAAAATTATCACTATTTTCAGAAAACAGTTTACTGAAATCATTTTTCCATTTTACAAGTATATCGTCGGCACTATATGACACACTGCCGTCATCAAGTAACACTGAGTCTATTGGTTGAGCACGTCGCCTGGGACCAAGTTTATTAATTTCATTCCAAAACACTTTCGGATTCTGTGTTCGTAGTTCCTGTATATTCTGACATTGTTTGGCGTAATAACGACGTTCACACTGGCGTAATTTCTTATCAAAGTTTCTACGGCAATTCAGGAATTCGATTCTCAAAGCAGATTTTACACGATTACTGCCTTTACATTTGAGGTAAGTATTTTCACTGTTTTGTGTTTTCTTCCACAGCGTGTTCAGTTCGTCACACCACCACGGTTTTGTATGAAACTTTGCACGTTTTTTCGCAGATTTATTTAATGAAGTAGCTTGTAGATTATTATTCATTTCCCTACGGATAGCATTTACTAAACTTTCGTAAATATTGTCAATTTCTCTCTGTATATTCTCTCCTGTATCCAGTCTCCGAACTACGTCATTCAGTTGCTCGAGAACACTTTGATCTGTGAACATGTCATTGGGGATAGATTTTACATTGTATTTTCGTTCCATGTCATCTGCATTCTGTCGATGTATATTCGCCGTGTTATTCGTGTGACCAAGTTCATTAATAATTGGTGAGTCACGGTGAATTTCATAGCTCGAGAGACATAATGTACACATCAGAATGGAATGATCCGGTATATTTGCGGTTCCAGGGAGAATATTATACTGTTCTAGACACTTACTGACAAGCAGTACACGGAAATCGTTAGCATATTGTAAACACTCGTATGGCGTTAGTATATAGTCTACCACGGCGGCGCCCCGGCTAGATACTGACGTATAATTGTCAAATTTCGGATCACCCCTGCCATTCAGTGTACACATCCGGGCATCCTTCAGGAATTCTATTAGGCAATCTCCTTGTGTATTACGAGTTTTATCCACATATGATTTTTTCGGGATATTATCTAGTGTCTCGTTAAAGTCCTGCACTTGCCCGATTCGACCGTTAACGTCACCCATGATATAGAGTGGCATTTCTCCCTGGAATTGATATATGTCAGATAGCAGTTTCTCATAAAACTGTTGTGAGCTATCACCACGACTAGATGCAGAAGGAGGCAGATAACATGCGCACAAATATACCCCCGATTCGCTATCACATTTGTCTGTTAATTTTATCCATAGTATGCCTTCAAATGTTTTGTCCAGGGAAGATAATGTATAGTTTTCCAGTAAACTGTGTTTGATTAGAAATCCGACACCCCCACTCCCACGAACTGCGTTAGGACTGATATTAAGCCGATTATGTCCAATCCACTTATAACCCGGCTGGCTAAGTACTTCATCATTTCTCAAATGGGTTTCAGACAATGACACAATATCTACATTCAGACAGTCAATTATCGTTTCCCGAATTTCATAACTCACTCTATTATTATTCGAGACATAAAATCCGTTAACATTCCAGGATGCGACTGAGATGTTCATAAGCCCCCGAGGCTGGCTGTTGTCCTATTGTTGATCAATTATGCGGCCACCGCGAACTCTGAGTCCGCCGATCTTTCGAGCAATGGTGCGCATGTTAGCTTCAACTATACGTTCGTGCCGTGTTTTGTCCGGTTCAATGTATATGCTTTTAAAAGCGTCATTTAGTCGTAGTGCGTTTTTTGCACGTAGCACAACAATTCGCTGAGCGGTGCTTTCAAGTGTGACGATGGCTGGTCTCGGCCTGTTGTGACGTCCATTCACTTGCGCGCTCCGATCTCCGACCCTGCGGGCACATACAATTTTGACATCTACATTTATAGCAGTGAGCACCCGTTCTACACACTCTATCAAATTGTCTACGCTGTCGTCTGCATCAGTTTCTTCAATGCATTTGAAACACAGATTACGCATTGTATCTAATTCAGATCTTGGGGTCAAATCTCGATCAGATATTTGGGTTTCCATGGTCTTAAGTTTATCATTCATTTGCCGAAATTCAGCATCTAATCGTTCATTAACATGTTTAAATTTATCACTGCTTTCCTTTAGTCCGAATTCAACCCGTACCCACAATTGTTTTAATTCATTTTCAAAATTATCAACCTTTTTTTCAACTTTATCAACCGTTTTTTCTAACTTATCCAATGTTTCAAGTTTTTTGTCGACCACTGACAGTTTACTATCGATCCTCGTCAAGTATGCCATGATGTCCGCATTCGTCGGATTGGACGCCATTGTTGTCTGCTGATCAGCCGAGTTGGGAACGCTGACTGCGTTTGGTGTAAGGTTAATATATGTTGGCGGCGGTGTATTACAGTTCAGTGTTGGTGACTCGGGCAGTACTGCAACGCCAGCCTCATACTGTGGGGTGTTTGGGGAAAATACAGGTGGATATGCGGTATTTGTCTGAGTTGGAGTCCCTGGGCCATACAACACAGTGTTTGCCGTACACAGGACTTCGCTTACACACTCAGATTGTTCGCCATGTCTCGCACTTTTACTTAATTGTTCCGACGAGTCATTGTCACTGCTTTTTTTTCGTTTTTGGTGTTGATGTTTATGTTTTCCCATACAGTCATGTAGTTAGCACCATACCATCCACACAATCCACACAATCACAACACCGTCCGAGCCTGCAGTCAGGGCACTTAGAAAGTGCCTCAAAAAGCAACACACACGCCCGAGGGAAGCACGGTACCCCCGAGTAATGAGGCACTTTCTACGTGTCCTGTCCGCGCTGCTCAACATAAGTCGACATCACCGAGCGGTGCGATGAAGCGTGTGGTCACGTGACAATGATCAGTTTATAATGCCGTGTTCCTCGGAGCGTGACGGATTTTCGCTCATACTCTGTTCATTCGTGAATTTCCCGAGTTTCATACAAATACAGGCCTTCGGGGCGTGTTACTGGCAATAACAACAATTGTTAGTCAAAAAGTTGCAATAATTGGCAAAAATATAAAATGTTACCGCCTGATATTCATATAATCCATAGAACACACATTTAGACACACGTTTCACGATTTATTGTCACAAAATATTCCGTAATTTATTAAATAAATCCAATTTAACGCACACTGAATAATAACTTAACTTTACATTTCGCGCATGCGTACGTCTCTCACTATATCACTACGTTGGTCACCAGGAAATATTTTCGGCAGATATTGGTCAATACATGGTTTCAAACCATTATCAATATTATACCCGTCAACATAAGTAACGGACAACTGCATTAGATTAGCAATAAGGTGAAAGATGTTTTGCCGATGTTCAAATTTGATATATTACACAAATATTTCATGAAATCCCAGTAGATAGAAAA
>JBEVXV010000454.1:0-1379 GCA_040505915.1 Sedimenticola sp.
TAAATTACAACATGTGTAAACTTCGCTGTAAATTATTTTGATTTACCGGTATTGTCATATTTTTATCAAATGATGTCAAAATTTGGCGAAAATTTCAGAGCAAATGCAGAATTTAATTCCGAATTTTCTCTGAAGGTTTCGTCAAATTTGGACATTATTTACGGACATTATGTTAAATTTTCAAAAATTATTTACGGCGAAATGACAAAATGCCTGAAGGTACGTTATCTCATGGCGCATCCAATGATCAGAGTTTCCATATTTTCTAATTTTGCTAATTAATATATATGCAATGAAGCTGATTTTATTTACTAACTAGTAAAGGAGCGACAGAAACCCTCGAGTGATGCCCACAATCAGAAATTGTTAGGAGAATTTGGAGATAATCCCTGACCATAATGGTCAAATCACAATTCTAATATACATTGCAGGAAGATGAACTTTATGTTACAAGAAACATGGACGGATCATACAATGGACGCCATCCATGGTGGTCGGTGTTGTTATCGGAATGTGATTATTCTGTGATTGTGTAATATTCAATTCGATTTGGATTACTTGGATTATATCGATCGGTTGCACGAAGGTACTGCTTTGTGTATATTTACTAAAAGTTTTTCTCCAAGTGCAGAAAATGTGATAGTTGTGTCTTTTCTATTCAAACCTGAGCGTCTTTGTATTAACTAGTGGGTGGGGTGATTAGAACATAGGTTCTGTACCCCTCACGACGCTCGATTCGTCACGCTTGAGTGAGCATACAACTGTGAACACTATATGGATGATGTGTGACGTCGAATACCGTCCATTCTCATTCACAATCGCTCACCACTTTGCGGACGGTGGATTGACCATAATACCCGCGGGCTGGTGTTAGCAGTCCGCGACAATGGATACTGACCAAACCTTTGTAAAAGGTGTCCTTTCACCCGAAATGGCACCCTCCGCCAACATTCCCAGTTTAGACGGCGTGATATCAAATGGACCCGGCGGTGTAAGCCTACAATGTGGTCAACAATCGAACACTATGTCTGATTCCATGGACGTCACCAATCATGACGTCAATACTGGAGTAGACGGTAACGACGGTGAAACCTTCACCGCGTTTGTTTATAATGACGTTATTATGGACCGTCTTGACCAAGATGTGGACGGCCTACCGAGGGACTTATATATACAGACATTACTGAAATCCACGCATGGATGTGAAGAAACCTTATCAATATACCGCTCTAAGCTGGCAGAAAGAGCGAAACATTGTGAAAATGGGCCAAAGGGTACATTGATTGCTCGGAAAAACACCAACAAACGTAGTGTTATTGAAAAATATGCGACTGATTGCCACTCATTGTCCCAGTTCTTGAATGGATGTATGCCAGATA
>JBEVXV010000454.1:1479-7236 GCA_040505915.1 Sedimenticola sp.
ACCGGCATCGCGGCGGGACACTGTGAACACGGGCGCCGCCCCCAACACACCCGCTTCTGTATCTCGCGTCGAGGGCGTTACAATGCAGTCGGAAATCTCGACAATTAAAAACACAATTGTCTCACTTTTAACTGATGTTAACATGCTCAAGTCAGATATGGCGAAAGCCAAAGCGGACATTTTGGATATATCACAAAGCATGAAGAGCGGCATAACTCATATAGAAAACGAACTGTCGGCCTGCAAAGTAAATATTGATAAACATTTATTCCCAAAACACACAAAAGATGAAGACACCGCATGCAAATCATTATCTGAAGGTATCGCCAAAGTGTCTTTGCTAGTTACCAGTCTGGATAAACACAGGCAATCAATTGTCAACAAGATGGGCGAAATCGACGTCAACGTTCGCGACAACGCTAACGGTGTCGAGCAATTACGCGATCTATTCACAGCTGGGAATAATACAATGAGGTCACATGTAAGTGATCTGACTCGGCGGCAAGATGAAACACAGACTATTATAGATTCAACACAAAAGAAAACTTGTGATGCGGAAAGTGCCGCCAGTCGATCATCAAATGGTCTGAATGCCGTCAAACGTCAAATCAAAGACATTGAATCAAAACTAAGTGAGAACGGTGTGACAAAGTTGGAAGACTGCTTTCAAAAGTTATCATCACATATTAGTACCAAATTAAATGACATGTGTACTACTATAATAGAAATTACAAAATCGTCGTACACTATTGGAAACAACAACGTTGCGTCGTCCGCTCCTACGGACAAACATAACAATGGACCACCTCCCCCAATTTTCCATATGCCGGGACTAACGCGCGGGTCCGCGGATGCAAACTTTGTCCGAACACATCCGACCAATGTGACGTCAGATCTTTGGACTGGACCGAGTTCGCATACGCTCACTTTGAGTAATCATCGTAACACACAACCACCCGTAATTGTAATTGACGATAACGACGCAATAAGTACAGCGTCGACGGAACACGATCGACGTCAAAGAAGTGGTCGTGAACAACCTGTCTGTGTTACTATAGAGTGTAGTGATAGTAATCGTGACTCTGCTAATGACGCTACTCGGCGCAACACAAACATCTCCTCCGCTACACAATGTCCAACTGACGTTAGCCACGAGAACGGTGACGGAAACGCCGGCAGATCTCGTGAAGTTAGTTCGGGCAACTCAGACGTTCAGGCAAAATTTCGCGGCGTTTCGCGTCACAAACTAGCTAAATACTATGTTGGTAATATTGATTTGGACGCAACTGAAAACGACATCCACGACTTCTTGATACAGAATGACGTTAAATGTACACAATTTACGTTGTTTAATAGCCGTAATACGGACTCTCTCTCGGCCTACATAGCGATATGGGAGGAACACGGCCACATCGTCGAGGATCCACATTTCTGGCCGGACGGTGTCTCCTGTCGTCAATGGATCACCAGACCGCAGCACAGGCGCGGCAAGAATCAGCGTAACAACGTCAATGGCGGCTACAGCCAATATTAATATTAATATTATGACGTGGAATGCCACGGGCATTATGACCGGTATTCCATATCTTGACAGCGAACTTACCAAGCGCGATATTGACATATGCGGGCTATCTGAACACTGGTTATTGCCCGAAAACGCCACCATTCTCGACAGCTTCAACGGTCACTACAAATCATATTGCGTGACGTCAAAAGATTTGAACTGTCTGAACAATAGACGTATTGGCAAGGGCGGTGTCGCGTTCCTGTGGCATACACGCATTGATAGAATGGTTAAAGTTATCGACATAGACGATGATAGGTTGTTGGTACTCAAGCTAGTGTTGCCAACAACGAATATCTACGTTATCCAAGTGTACCTTCCCACTTCAACGTACCCGCTCGCGGTATACAAGGACTACGTTGATAAATTGTGTGACCTTTACTCAACTTATTCGGTAGACGGTCGAGTCCTAGTGATTGGTGACTTTAATGGTCGGTTTGTGGAAACCAGTCGAAACTCTGGGTGTAGAAATCGCGATATCTATCTGTCTAGTGCCTTTCGCCAGTGCAATATGACGGCGCTAACGCTAGACACACGTTGCCGAGGCCCCAAATACACGTTTATCCCATATAATGGCGGGGCACCCAGCTTTATTGACCATGTAGTGGTACAAGAAAACTGTACATCTGATATCACACATTGTACCATAGTGGATGATTCCCCTTTAAACGTGTCCCGTCATTTACCTATTGTGTGTTCCTTATTAATTGAAAACGTGACATGCAATCCACATAATAGTTCCCACGGCAGTACAGCGTATAACTGGAAGAACACCACACATGTATATAACTACACATGCACACTGGATACTATGTTAAGTAATCGAGTGCTACAATACGAAAACATTAATCAGTCATATGATGACATAGTTGAATGCATTATTTTAGCCTCAGAATCTTGTTTAAAAAAACGTGTGTTCAACTCACATTTAAAACCACATTGGTCACCAGAACTAAACCGGTTACATAATGTAATGAAAGAAGGACGTATAAAATGGATAAATGCCGGACAGCCTAGAAATACAACTTCGGTAGCGTACACCAATTACAAAGAATGTAAGCGTGTATTCCGAAAGCAACTTCGTATTTCCGCCTACGAATTTCAACGCAAAGAGTACGAACGTATCGATAAACTGTCTGAACTTGACCAAACTCAGTTTTGGAAATTTGTGAACTCGAAAAGAAAAAACAAACGCTGCAATCCTGGAAATGAGATGTGCTTTGATTCCACTGTTTTGTCAGACCCCCATGAAATCACTTCAGGATGGCGCGATTACTTCAATAGATTATACTCTCCTACTATAGATGACACTTTTTCCGTAGAAAATAAACAATCTGTCGAAAACAAAGTTCACCGCGTACTACAAACGAATAACCCTGGGGTATATAGCGATAACTGTGTCGTTACGCATGATTTATCAATGGACGAGTTGTCTACCCTAATTCACAAACTACCTCTCGGTAAAGCAGCCAGTTTGGATTGCATTACTTATGAACACTTGAAGTACGGTGGCTACGTCCTTCAGCAATGCCTATATTACTTATTCCATCAACTGTTAAAGCAGGAGCGTGTTCCGGATGCGTTTAGAGATGGACTCATAGTCACGCTTCACAAAGGCCACGGTAAATCGTTAACAGACCCTAACAACTACAGAGCCATCTCCCTCACTTCAGTCATCTTTAAATTATATGAAAAGTTGTTATTAAGTAGACTAGAGCGCAATAACTTTCCAAACAAACTCCATCCTCTACAACATGGCTTCCAAAAACATAAAAGCAGCAAGATGGTGTCATTTATCCTGCAAGAATGCATTGACTATTGTCGAGAAAGGGGAAGTCAGGTGTACACGTGCTTCCTGGACGCTGAAAAGGCTTTTGACCGTGTCTGGATTGATGGTCTGCTGTGTAAACTATATGACTTTGGCGTGCGCGGCAAAGACCTCAGGACATTCTCGGACATGTATACAAACATGCGAAGCAAGGTTTTGTGCCAGGGTGTATTATCTGACTGGGTAAATGTTCAACAAGGCACCAGACAGGGGGGGATAACTTCCCCACTTTTCTATGCCATATATATCAACGATTTGTTAAAACTTCTAGATGACTCACGCCTCGGTCTGACTATTGGTGATAGGTCGTTTGCCGCTCCTACCCAGGCAGATGATATTACCCTACTAGCCCTCAACAAACGCCGCCTCGAGAACATGCTGGAGATATGCCGCAACTACAGCAGCATGTGGCGATTTCGTTATAATTCCGCCAAAAGTGCAGTTATCGTGTTTGGCGAATCAAAGCTGAAATACGCAAATCACACGCGCCAGTGGACATATGGTTCTGCTACAATTTCAGAAGTCACTGAATATAAACATTTGGGAATTGTGCAGTCAAAATATATCACCCGTCCAGGCAACATAGATTCAGTTATAAACTCGGCACGTGGTACATTCCTCTCGCTATCGAACACGGGCCTACACCGCGATGGCTTAAATCCAATAACAGCACTAAAGCTTTACCAAACGATTGTATTACCGCGGGCTTTGTTTGGCTGTGAACTGTGGAACACTATATCTGCAACAAACATACGTAAACTTGAAACAGTACACAATTTCTGCATTAAGTATGCACAATCGTTCCCCAGGCAGACACGAACGGACTGCGCATTAGGTATGCTGGGTACCAGCTCGCTTGAATCGTACATAGACACTCAAAAACTCAACTTCTTTGGTACGTTGTGCATTTGTGATAACTCGTTCCTCGTGAAGTATTTGTTCACGCATAGAATATATCAGTTCTTGACGAAAAGTTGCCCAGTGCAATTCGGTTGCGTTCCAGATCTGTTTCGAGTGCTCGAGAAATATAACATGAGCGAAAGTCTATACTCCTTTGTTGAAAACAGTCGGTTCCACTCGAAAAAGCCCTGGAAGCGTAAACTCAAATTCGCCGTCGCGTCTGTTGAGGAATTGCACTGGAAAACCAGGTTAGCAAACAATGTTCATTTCGAACGGTTCCATAAAATCCAACAAGCATTGACTCTGTCAAATTTGTGGCGTGCTGCACTCAATATTCCGTCCAGTCTGAACGCATGTACGTTTGTTGCACGGCTTTGTACTGTGAGGGTTATTTATGAAACCGACTGCGCCAAAATCTGTGATAAATGTTGGTCATGTTGTGACGATGAACTGCCGCATTTCCTCAGAGAATGCGGTGATCCTCTGGTTAGATCAGCAGTGTGTAAATTTTGGAATAACATTAAGCAGAAATTTGGCTCACAGGTGTACAGTTTCTTAGCAAACTTGGACACGGAATCATTAATTGTACATGTCTTAGGTGGAAACGAAGACAATATCAAACGTCACGTGTCATGTGATGATCAGACGTATTTCAATTTCTTGGCAGTTTGCGCACGTAGTATCTGTCTCATTTACTCTGCATAACAACAAAGTATGCAAGCTTATATATTTGATGTGAAAATGTAAGGAACTTCAGTGCGATGAGTGTAGTCTCGGATCAGGATGTTCGATTGTGCAGTCTGATCAGGAAATATACTCCTCGCAACTATATGCAACTGCATGTACATTCATAGGCTAATGTATATCAAGTGAAAAGTCGTAGGCTTATATGCCAATGCCATCGATGTGGATCCTGAGCAGCATCTGCTTCCGCATAAACTGGTCGGAACCCACATCTACATGGACATTGTTTCAGGAAATTTCATACGCTGATTAATAATCAGGAAGATTCCTTGAGTATATACCTGGCTCCCTATCACCAATGTTGTAGGCCAGTTCGTCTGTGTGAGCCCGATGCATTCTCGGACTCGTACGGGCGAACTGTCAGGTACTGGTGTTTCTCCAGGTGTATTTTACAGGAATCTCCAAGACGGTATGCAATGACCAGACGCTATGGATAAGTAACTGCGATGGTCTATTATTTTGTCTTTCTTTTTTTTCTTTCTTGCATTTTCTCTTGTTATTTGTCATATTTGTACTCTCCTAAAATGGAGGAAATAAAGATATACATACATATTATTAAGTAATTTGTCTGCAAACAGTATGCAGTGTATAAGCGCATTAGAATCATCTCTGAAGTGATTGTTTTTCATAATATTATCCTTACAAGACGATTATAATGTGCTACATACATTCCTATATAAGTCATATGTCTGCAGTCGCTACCAATATCACTATAGATCGG
>JBEVXV010000455.1:0-3516 GCA_040505915.1 Sedimenticola sp.
AATGGACTACAATACTGTTTGGCATGTCTAATCCATGTAGTTTTGATGGATAATTAATTGAATCCTGTTATGCCCCATTAAAAAGGAATAATATATGTACTGATGGCTTTTAGGACTAGAGCTAAGTGACTCTGGTTCGGTATGGACCTGGTACCAAAATGGAGATCAGAGATTCCTTTCACTCAGTTGTTCACTGACCAGACACTTGAACATGAGATCACGGTGGGATGGTTTGGATTGAGTCAAGATGACTCTACGTTGGACCGGCTCGTTACCACCTCACATAGCCTTGCTAATATTGTACAGCAGTATCTCAGCAACTTCACAAAAGCATCACATTCTTCAGAGCGAAATGAACACTATCAACTCACCGGCAATATGTCTGTCAGGTCAAGGGACAATGCTCTGAGACTTCGTCGCTCATTTGAGGTCCATTGTGAAGGTAATCCATTTACAACGAGCTGTCCACTGAAGAGCCTGGTTTCGTCAGCGCTGGTTCCTCCGAATGCGAAGGACGACATTTTGAGCTATGCAGAAAAGGGACAGAGTCGATTCAGTGACTTCATTCAAGATCGATTGCTACCAACATCAACAGTATCAGTATGGGATCCAATGAAGAAATTGAAATTGAAGACCTTCTCGAACTGCATGGACAAAACAAAGGTTCGCGTGGGTGACAAGGTTATCAAGCTGCGTGAAGAGCGTGAACTATTCGGCAGATTCCTGATTATCCAAGGAAGCCGACCTGAGCTGGTGCCAAAACTAGAAGAAACCATAGGAGCATATGAGATGTCAGTGGTCCCACGTTCCCTTTGTGCTGTTGATGGGTCTCTTTATATTCCGACAGACAAAGCCAGTCTACTGCATGCCGTTGAAGAAGCCAAAGTTGAACCGCTTCAGTTGAGCCCTACTATCGACATAGTGCCTGACGGTCGTCACTCTCGAGTCCTTATTGTTGATGCTATGGCTGTTATCCAGAGCATGAAAAAGACACCGACCATGCGCAGGCTTTCAGAATTGCAAGACGCATTTATCAAACGCATATAGATGATGATGATTGGCTATGATGAGGGAAGGTTGGTATTTGACCGCTATCTTGATCAGTCCCTGAAAAACAAGACACGCCAGAAGAGGGCAGTGACATCCACGGAGTTTGACATACACCCGGAAATGAAGCTTACCATGTCTATCAAAGAATTGCTATCTTCATCAAGAACCAAGTGTAGCCTGACAGCCATGTTCGCCCAAGGTTTACTTCAACACTTCACTAGCAACAGTGTTTGTAAACTCGTCGTTCTGTTTGACAATAAAATCAAGAGCCATGACTTTGAAGATGTGCATTCACACGAAGAGGCCGATACACTCATTCCCAATCAAGTGATGGCTTCCGTAGCGGACCACCCTTGTCGAGAGATATGCGTGTGGTCACCAGACACTGATGTTCTCATTCTTCTCATCGACCTGGTGTCTAATGATCGCCTTGGAGATCTAACCCGCTTGAAGTTTCTCACTGGCAAAAGCAGGAAGTTCAGAGAAATTGATGTGGTTGAGCGCGTACGTGTGATTGGGCGTCGCAAATGCCAAGGACTCATCGGTCTCCACAATTTCTCCGGTGCTGACTGGGGTGGAAAATTTGTTGGTATTTCCAAGAAGACCTGGGTGAGCGCGTATATGAAACTTGACGGAGATGACCCAGCTATTGACTGTTTCCGACATCTTGGCGAAGGTCCTATTCCAACTCAGCTGGTCAACGGTGAACTACCACCACAGGTGAAGAGATTGGAGCCGTTCATCTGTCGAGTTTACTGTCCGACGGGATCCACAGTGTTGCCAACCAAACGATGGGAGATGTTTCGGTCAAAGAACTTGGAGGGAGAGATGTTACCTCCGACCCGTGCATCCCTGAGCCCCCATATTACGCGTGCAAACTACATCACCATGCGAGAAAAGTCCTACACAACAAATTGCCCGGCTCTTCCTCCCATTGAGGAAAATCGATGGACTGTTAAAAATGGAGTGTATCATCCAGTCAGGTGCCTCACCCTGCCTGCTCCCAGAGCTGTAATTGAGCTTACCAAATGTGCATGCAAATTAGGGTGCAAAGGAACAAGATGCAGTTGCTATAAGAACACGCTTCCATGCACCCCCCTCTGTAAATGCCATGTCATTGACTGTGCAAATGTAATTAAAGACACTCTCAATGATGATGATGTATGACAGTCGTGCTGAATAATTCAGATACTAGTAATTGTGCAGTCCCTGTGTATACTGAATTTATTTCTGTCTGTGCTATGGTCGATTCTGCGTACCTTGTGAACTCCATTTCTATTGTTAGTGAAAACCAATGAAGTAGATGGAAGGTTTAGATAATGTATGTATGCCTTACCTGTGAACCATCCGATATCTTATAGTATTATGGGTAAGAATTGGCTTCAATACATTCCATATATTTCGTCAGCATGAATGCACAGAGAGTTAATTTTTAACTTTTGAGCTTGCATATATAATGTGGGCTGCATTGTACCTAGTCACATGCGCATTCGGTCAAAATGACCAGATGCATGCTGTCCTAATTTGGAATTTAGATATCGGGCGCCATCTTGAACTATGGGAAATAACCAGCATTCTCGTACTTTATTGACTCTCAGTAACAATAGAACTAGACGATCCAAAGAACACCGAATTGATACACATATACCAGATATTGCTGTATTACGCTTGAACATACACGATTATTGTCTAGCAACCAGTGTAGACCCAAATCAGCTCATTATGTCAGTTTATAACACGCTACTATTAGCATTGGTAGTTGTTTAGTTAATCAGGGAAAGGCCGACAATAGGCGTTGCCTTAAATGTGTCACTCTACCTGTTCGGATGTCCGTCCGTCTGTCCATGTTCGTCTGTCTATGTGTCCGCCTGTCCATCCGTCTGTTTATTTGGTTAAGGTTTTTGTATAATTAACGTCAGTGTGTAACAATATGCCAGTGAAGCGTGTGCCGACATGTCACATTTTCTAGTGGTAACTCCAGTGGTAACTTTCAGAAAATATATTCATAAACTGGTTGCAAATACAATAAGCCTGGTTTTCTCATGCTACAGATCATTCATTAAGAAATATTCATCATCATTATACATGTGCAACTGTGTTGAGGCACAATATATGGATCATATCAGACTATTATTATGCAATGTGGCATTAAAAACACGAATTGTAACATCACTTGTGTGATAATTCCTGAGTTAATTTCCCCAACCGCCCCCACCCCCATTACACCACCTCCAAAAACGGATAGCAACGGCAACATGAATTGATTGGAAAGTATACTAAATGAACTTGGAGGGAGAGAAACCCTGTCCGCGACGTATTTGTCTGGTAGTGGTGTTCGGCGATTTGCAAGGATCGCATGACTTTGTCTTTGTTTGTTTGGCATCATTGAAAACCCATTAAAACAACACCAAGATCATTAAAATCGGTTCATTATTAGCGGATATAGTGGTTTCATGATTATTTCGG
>JBEVXV010000456.1:0-5230 GCA_040505915.1 Sedimenticola sp.
CATTCCACCATGGCTTACCAGCACGACGCTTTTTATTATTACTCGAAGAAAGCAACGTAACAGTGACCGTGGTTTTTTTAAGCTTTATATCAATTTGTTGTTTAATTACAGTGCTAAAACTGTCATATGCACTGTTGTTAGAGATGGAAATGTCCTATTTGTTACGAAATATGCGCCAATGTGAGACATAAGACGCCCCATGGCATAACGTAGGGTCCCTACCTTTGCACATTTGGAAAATTCGCCGAAAATGGTTTTGAAAATTGAAGATAATTTCCGTAAATGCTGTAAGAATTCTACGAAAATTCCAGAGCAAATTTCATTCCGCATTTGCTCTGGAATTTTCGCCAAATTCTGACGTTATTTGATAAAGAAATGATTATAAATCAACAATTTACGGCGAAAATGTTACATGTTGTAAGGTACGTTATGTCATGGAGCGTCTCATATAGCCGTCGATCAGCGTCTGAGGTCATAAAACATTACTCAAAACTCAGACTCAGACTCAGCTAGCTTGAGACTGAGAATTTTTATAACATTGTCGACTATTTCCAATATTGGCAATTCCGTCACGGGTGTACAATAACCGACTGATTACAATAGCCGGCTATACAAACTTTCTATACTTAACGCCAAAATAAACTTTACACTATATAAATCGTGCGATATCTTGTGAACTATATATAATAGCTTTAAAACTCCGGTGAAACGTATTGAATCAATGTTGCAACTAATGCACCAACACATTAGGTCGATGAGTTTGAAGATATTGTGTAAAACATGAAAAGGCAGCAACACCCCTAATTTCAAAAACTGTAGAAGGTTATTGTGTGTTGGAGTCAGACAAGTGGGGTCGGGGCAGCGTGATGGTCAGGGCAGGGATAAGCGCATGTTGTAAGGGAAATACTTAATGCTGTGAAGTATCGTTACACCATTTTGTGACCGATAGCTGTGCCACTTTTAGACGACACACATTGCGTTTGTTCCAACATGATAATGCTAGACCCCATTCAGCTCGTCTAACCACACAATTTCTACGTGACAATAACTTCAATTGCATGCCATGGCCACCGCTCAGTCCAGACATTAATCTTATAGATCATGCCTGGGACGAGCTGGGGTGCAGAATTCCGCCGCGCACAAATCCACATGGTACTCTAAGGCAGCTTGAAGAAGCAAAAGTGAAGAGGCAAGAAATTCCCCAACGTGTTATTCAGTAGTGCGTATATGTATACTTTCAATGCGCAGAAGTTGCCAAACTTTGATCAACGCCAACGGTGGGCAGACTGGATATTGAAAGCTGTTAATTCTGTTAAGTTCAGAAATGTTAAATAAGTTCCATATTGCTGTATTCTTTACTGAAGTTTTTTAAATTGAGGGTGTTTTTGCCTTTTCCTTTTTTTACACAATCACTTTAAACGCATCGATCTAATGATTTGGCGCCGCTATTAGTTGCTGAGTTTATTCAGCATTAAATAACACTTTTCATCCGAGTCTTAAACCTACTAGTTCACAAGCTATCTAACAATTTAAATAGTGTAAAGTTTCTTTTCGCGTTAAGTATAGATCATAACTGACAACAGAGTAATGGTTTATGTGTTGTAATACCAGTGTACTAACCTTTGCATGTGTATACCTCTAATGGTCTGTTAATTGCAATCATTTGTCTCTCTAGTGTATGTCCAAATAACTTAAAGTGTTTACGTATGAAATAAAGCAAATGAATTAAATTACAGACCGTGTAAATCGGGTTCCTTATATATTGCTCAGTCAATCCTTTAAAGGCGTTATTCATAGAAATGTTATAATGGTGACGTCACGCTTCGGAAGACGTCGCGGCTTACTTACAAAATTAGCCTATCATAAGTGTTGCATTGTATACGTACTCTTGTGTAAAACATACATATTTTGCAACAACCAATTGCATCATAAAATTTATTAAATAGAGACCACCGTCGTATATATTGGCAGCCGGCTGAATAAAGAGCCCTACGATATATCCGATCAGCGCAGTCCCAGATCAGCCTGCGAATTCGCGCAGTCTGATCAGGGACTGCGCTGCTCACTGTGCACTAAGTAGCTTTAACTCGTTCAACACTACATACCTCTATAAAGAGAAAGTTTGCAAACAGTGCAGATCCAGATGAGACGGCTCGTAACGAGCCGTCTCATCAGGATCTCCACTCTTTGTAAATAGTTTTCAAATTTGAAAAAACATACCCTTTCTGAACAATTGGTTAGCCTGAAAATTTGAATGGACAAATGAAATAGTGGTAAACATTGGCATGGAACAGTCCATTAAGTTACTTGGTGTTGAAAGGGTTAAATTTCCTCAGCAAAACGACTAGCCGGTGCCCATATATATGTGCCAGTGCACGAGAAAACGCACTTTATCGCATATGATATTTTCTCTAAGCATAATACAGGTGGAACATTGCTTAGTGCAATGACAAGAAAAGTCAACTGACAGGGCAGCAACCATTAATCCATTCAACCACACAGGTCCATGTTTGCAAACAGTGTAGATCCAGATGATTGATTGATTGATTGAATGTGGTTTTACGTCCGTTCAACAACAAGGTCATATACAGACGGGAATGTACATATATTTATGGAAAACTGCAAAATCGATATTGGAATTACATTGAGATAGGCCTACTTTTGCAAGCACTAAAATTGCAACATCCTGATCTGGTTCCAGGTAACCTCACCGCACCTAACCACCAAGCCCAGGTGTGAACTCCAGAGTATGGATTAACTGTTGAGAAAGAAAATCCAGGAAATAAGGATTAACCGTTCGTAGCGAGCTATCTGATATGGATATGTACATCGGGGTATGTCAGTATGTCTCATCAGGATATGTACATCGGGATATGTCAGTATGTCTCATCAGGATATGTACATCGGGGTATGTCAGTATGTCTCATCAGGATATGTACATCGGGGTATGTACAGTATGTCTCATCAGGATATGTACGGGGTTTATTATCTTCCGTAGACACGCCCAAATATTGTAAAAATGGATTGTTTCGAATTTGAGCATGGACTATAGTCTCTGAAAGTGGATAAATTGATAAAATATGTGTGTGATGAAAATATATGATTGTTATTGCAACCAATACTATAAATGGTTTAACCCTTTCAACCATAGAGACCTCTGTAGAGGGCAGGGTTTGCAAACAGTGTATATCTAGATGAGCCGGCTCATATACGAGCTGTCATCCGGATCTGCACTATCATTGCAAGTATTTTTTCCATATTTACGAAAACAAAATCACCCACTGTTTGAATGGACTGGTCTGAATTTAATTTCATGGAAAATAGATTGGTCTGAATGTGTCAATGGGAGATTCCTTGTCAGATATATAGGAGTGAAAGGGTTAATAATCTATTTTGAAGAATACTAAAACGAACATATAGGATCTATTCCATTTTTAAATAAAAATATATTTTATCTAAACATGGATTGCTTCCTATTAGTGCACTTCGACCATTACTACAGTAAGTAATGTTCGCGAAATAAGCCAAAATCAGGAGTTTTTCAGAGAAAGCTTCTATTTATGTAATAACTCATCACAAGTAAAACTTTGTATATATGTTTATTTGGCATACAAACTGGCTCATGAACTCGGTATGTTGGTATGAACGATTATGCGAAGTGTAACAGCTAAACACGGAGTGTGAGATGAGCCAATGTTTCCTGTTACAAGGGGGGCAATTGCAGTTTCACTTGACTCGAGAGTGAAACGGCAGTTGTATCCCCTATAGGAGTTCATGTCAGTTCATGGCATTGCTCCAGTAGGTTGGCGGTTGGGGGAGGGTGGCGGATAAACAATGTTGTCTACAATGTATAATAATGTCTGACTATGAAGAACCCGGATGAATACATTATCCGGATTTGCCAGCAGGTCTGATCAAGTTACTGCTTGCGAGATGGAGCGGTTGTGGAGTAAATCGGTCAGAGATAGACTAGCGTTATAACATAAACCCTGTTTATAATATAAACATTAAATAAATCATTGGTGTGCGGTAATGAAACGGTAAAACGTAATTTATTTTAAATTTTAAATAATTACTGCGCTGCTAAAATATGCAAAGTGATTATTTTGTACCTAATTGTAAATAATTGTCACGAATAACGTCCACTGCTAATACATAAAACATAGGAGCAGCACCGCGAGAAAACCAACAAAGTGGCGTATGCGTAAAGTATCGACCCGGATCAGCTTGCGCAGTCCGCGCAGGCTAATCCGTGCCGATACTTTCCTCTATTCCTCATTCCTCTATACATCTATCACGCATATGTGGGAAATGCTGGTCCAATTTTAGCCTGTGTAGATACTTTACGCATATGTCAGATTGTTGGTTTTCTCGCGATGCGACTCATGTATAATCTTCGCCGTCAATGATTGTTATCTATAGTCATATTTGTTATCAAATTTGCATTTGCTCTGAACGTTTCGTCAAATTTGGACATCATTTGCAGAAATTATGGCATTAATGGCATCCAACCAGCCAGCCAGCCAGCTATACATTCAGACACGGGAAAATACAGCCTCCTTGGCTGGAGGTAAGAACAAAAAAACAAAAACAAGGAAACAGCGAAGAAACTTAAACCAAACATTTGAAAAACAAATATGACCTCAACAATACCATCCAGGTGTGTAATAGTGGAGTCGCCAGGGCACTTAACCGTGCAATTGAGGTTATATAACGTTTTTTTTTGCAGAAATGATATCAGACACATGTCCTGATCTCAAATCTGCCGGGTGCCAAGCTGGCACCCTTGGGGAAAAAAATTATTATCCAAAATCCAAGATGGCCGCCATAAAAATAAAAAAACATCGAAAATATAATTCATGCACTATTATCAGCTTTTAATTAAATATTTTGGACTGTATTATCACGTTACAGTGTGTGTGAAACTTTATTAGCCAAAATCCAAGATGGCCGCCATAAAAATAAAAAACATCGAAAATATAATTCATGCAATATTATAAGCTTTTAATTAAATATTTTGGACTGTATTACCACGTTACAGTGTGTGTCAAACCATTTCATAAATAAACAACTACTCATATGAAAAAGTAATTAGCATAAAATCAAAATGGCCGTCATTTTTTTTAACAAAATGGCTATAAACAACAAAAATCATATAATTTCCAAAATGTTCGTTTTCAAATACTGATGTATTATAAAGCAATATATGTGTGACATAAGCAATCAACAA
>JBEVXV010000457.1:0-2728 GCA_040505915.1 Sedimenticola sp.
TTTCACCCCGCCCGTGCGACCTCTGTGCCCAATGTCAAGGTCAAATTACTTTGAAATTTACTATCAAATACCTCGACGGGCTCGACATGCGGGCCGCGGCCATCTAGTCTGATAAATTGATTGATCTTTACAATCGTGACACCATGAACCGTTAATATAAGCTTTCGATCGTCTCGGATTTAAATAAGAAGGACTACAATACAAACAATTCCTAACTAAAATACATGTTGGACTTACCTTAATAAATCGATGATGAAAGAATTGTCGGGAATCTCGCATGGAAGTTGAATACCACCATTTTCTGTCAACAATGCCAGAGCGAGGCTCGGGTAGACTGGCACATTGATCCGTTAATTCCAAGTCGGACAGCGTAACTTCGCAGACCGCTGCCGGGGATGTATTTCAGCGTCGGTTTTATGTTGTATAATGTTACTTGTATCCATCGTGATAATTGATAGCTGGTATGTTGGACTGTTCCTAATAGTTTATTTAATATGTATATAGAGTCTCGTTTATTTCAGAGTGACAAGGCAATCCTTACCAACCCTGAGCATAAACATAACATTATATCATTCAGATAAAGGCTAATAAAACGAAATAACTGATTCTAGAATGTATTTACACTATTTACAAGTTAATGTTTTGGGTACTTTATGTTTATTCTTCCACGCCTGTCCATGAAAGCCCATGGCAGGGACAGAAGAATTTAGTATTGCGTCTTATAACGCGCAGGGGACAGCAGTACTTCAAATGTACCCAGTGGCCGCAAGGTTTGTAGTCACATTCCGCCCATGAGGTAAACTCTACATACGGTAATTGCTTTAGTGCATCGGGGGAGAACTGTCCACACACACAACAGGGGTCCGTTTCAAATGGATCAGACGCATCCGACTCGCTCGATATACAAATATGCTGACCTCCAGATGTACTGGCTTTTGGACTTTCAGTCATAATCTTTTTCTTCAATGGAATTTTGGTTGATTTTTTATGTTGTTTGTTGGATTTTTTTCCGGTATTTTTTGTGCTACTGGGAGATTTGAGAGGCGGCTGGAATTTGGTATGTTTCGTTGGTTTTGAGTCGGAGAAGTATTGCTTTAACTTGGTACTGACATCTACCTCTGTTATAGCCTTACCTGCTACTACCTTGCTCACAGACCGACGCTCTTTTTTCAACACTGGCGGTACAAATTTTGGCCGTTTCTTTTTGAAAAAAGCGTCAGTGGCCTTTGGGATGGTAATCTGTGAAGCTGGTCTCACATCTTCAAATATAGACACTGGTGCAGCAGAGCAATCTGGTTGAAGAGCTGGCAGAACTGGTGGTGATATGTTTTCTGCTTCTGTCTGGGACTGTCCATCAACGGGAACAACAACTTCCGCGATATCATCCACTGATTCTGTCCGTATTCCTGTTGCTACATTTTCAACATTTTGCTCTCGCTGGAAGTCCTTTCTCAGCTGATCGGCTTCAAAAATCGTAGCATCTATCGCTGCTGGATTGAACGGATACACGCCAGACTTCCGGAATGCCGATTGTAGGTTGGCTGGGGACAGACCCTTCGTATAAGCCTTGCAGGCTACCGAACACACATTGTACCTGCCAATGACACTTCCTGTATTTCGTTGGTGCTTCTGGCATTCGGCACTGTAAATCTTTGAGAATGGACCAAAACACCCAACGTCCATTGGTTGGAGGATATGTGATGTGTGAGGTGGGAGGACGAATAAGATAATGTGGTTATCTTTAGCCCAATCTACAAGAAAGGGGGATATATGTGACCTGTGCCCGTCGTACAGAAGGAGAATGTGGTCATCCGGTCCGGACTTTGCATATTGGAGGAAATGGTTTTGCAAATATTCCAGAAAGACGCTCGAGTTTGACCAACCCGTTTTAGAGACTGTGCCCTGTGCACCTGCAGATGACCCCTCTAGTAATTCGTCTCTCATCCTCGCGCCCGCGAACACGAAGTAGGGCGGTACCTGGTGTCCTAAAGCATTTCCACACCCAAGGATTGTGGTTGTTGATGATCGCTCAGATGTGACGATGGACGGTACATGTGAAGAAGAGGACACGATATGTGTAGGTTTGAAATTCTGTTGTATTCCTTTTTCGTCCACATTGTATATGTTTTGTGGTTTACCTTTTAGCCCATATTTGTCTAGTATCCTACCAAGCTCTTCAAAATATGTCGCAATACTCTCAGTTGAGCACGCCTTTGCTCTGAGTTCGGAAAGTGTCTTGGGCCTCTGCACTTTAAGTTCCGGCCAGCGACTGAGAAAACCATAGAACCACCTATGGGTTAATGGCTCCTCCTTTTCACGCTTTCTCAGAAGAACTGCATACTCGGATGCTACATTAATCACTTCCGCTCTTGTATAACCGTAGCCAACGGTCGCGATCTCCTTGATATGCTTAGTAAGCCTCGCCTCCTCTTCTTCACTAAACAATGGAGCACTGCCGACAGTAACATTTTCCACGTCAACCTTGCCGATCACGCGATCTCTGAGAGTTTGATTTGGTACGCCATATAGCTTTGCTGCCTTATATACAGGAATTTTGTTTTCTATGACATCTAAATATGCGTTAGTGAGCTGGGTTGGTGAATAGATTTTTCTTTTTCTTTTGACAGGATTTGGTGACACCTGAAATGACAGAGACGGAAATCACTGACATTTCAGATTATTATGCCCCCTATGCGATAGCAAGGGGGGCATATTGCTTTGCTCCTGA
>JBEVXV010000458.1:0-4863 GCA_040505915.1 Sedimenticola sp.
CCTTTGTATATTTTTGGCTGTCCTTCTTTCGTAGTCATGAGCAGCGGTTATTTGGAAATAGTAATTGTATACAACCGAGACAGATACTTAGTGACAGGGCACTGGTTTTTATCCTTTCCACCCTGAAGGAATACAATAATGAAACACTGAAAGACTTCTTAGACAGGGCCTGGCGAATTGTTTCTGGAAATGCATCGCAGACTGACTTACGGTTGACAAACCCCCATGCTTGCTTGTCTCACATTATGAAGAGTTGCAAGAAGCTTTGTATGGACCATTATCGAAGTAACTTCAAGTTCGGAATGTACTGTTTCAGTGTATTGTTACACTCTGAAACACTTACTGAAGCAACACAGATATTGAAGTATATTGAGTGTGTGCTTCTGAATAAAAGTTTGACGGCCGAGGTTGAGCAGCAGAGTTTGCAGTTGAGCAAAAGAATACAGAGTCTACCACATGAAAATGAGATGAAGGAAATAATATCTGAAATTCCAGAGATAGAGAGAGATGAAAATGAGGTCAATCCAAACAGGTACACAGAAGAAGAAGTCCAAAGGAACTGGGTCATATTTTCAAAAATGGATAGAGCATGTTATTTCAGAGGGGACTGTATACACTTCATCTTCTACTGTCGTTTCGTGTAATATTCATACTAATAAGAGGTTTGGTCCAGTTTTCCTGGCAAAGTTGCAGAAACTATTGTTACCAACATTCCCGCTCTGGTCAAATGTGCTTGTTGGTGATTTGAGCCGACATGGATCTTCCGAGTCATATCGTTCATACAAGCCACATGCTGCTATTATTACATGCGACAAATACAGATCAGAAACGCAGCCTACAACAGGAACTTCGACAATAGAAGAATAGACGATTCGGTGTTTTAAAGCACAATGTACTTGGTGGTAGGTCATCCCGGCGCATTGACGAATTTTCTGCCGATCTGGAAAAAAAACTATAGAGAAACGGAGCGCCTTGTTGCGAGAACCTTGTTAAAAACAACACCGCAAAGAAAGAGGAAATCAAACTCCAAGGCATTCGCCAGTGTGTCAGAATCGTGGAAAAAGATGAAGAGTATTGCAAATGTATCCCCAATTCCACTGGGAAAATATCAAAAAGCTCCACAACATCCGTTTTCAGTTCCTTCCAGTACAATAAAAGATGTGAAGAAAGACACTGGTGCCAAAACAATTCATGTAAACAAACCGGATGCACATAGAGTAAAAGAAATTATAAATGTCACCCAGACAGCAGGTACAGCAAACATCAAACAACATTCAGTGAATTTGGTAGCTTCCACGCAGCAACATTACCCTTGGTTTTCCAGATGGAATATTACTGGCCTGTACAATGATTACCATACAAATTGCTGTTGGTTCAATTCTATGGTACAGGCCTTCTGTAGAACATCTAGCTTTCTTTACTGTATGTATAGCATGCAGGAATATATGGGCAATGTTGAGCGGTATAGATCCTTACTGGCTGTGTGTCAAGATTCAGTAACAGGTGGCGACGATCAAATATTGCAAAGTAACGCATTGTCGATAATTGAAAAGGATGGATTTTCCTCTGGCCAACAGCACTAATTCTGTGTTAGGGTTTTGAGGAATTTCATGGACTACAAACATGGCCACTTGATTGTTAGCAGGACTATTAGATGCAAGTCCTGTGGATTCGTACAGAATGTGCGTGATGCTGATCACACACATGAAATTGCACTGCACGTGCCTACTGTCACAGAATGCAGTGATTTGCTAAGTGTTTCTGATCTATTAAAAAATCATTTTCAGTCGGAATGTCTAGAAGGCTATATATGTAACAGCTGCTCTACATATAGTACCTCAGTTTCCTCCTTGCGTGCTTCCAAGTTTCCATCTGAGGTAATCCTGGTTCTGAAGAGATCTTCCTTTAATCACGAAGCATTAAAGAACACAAGAACAATCAGTATTGATGAAAGAATCACAATAAAAGAGGCAACCTTCGTGCTGCATTCAGTTGTATGTCACCATGGTGAGCGTCCCACTGAAGGACATTACACATAATAATCAACATGGGTACTGGTTTTATTGAATGCAACGATAACAGTGTTTCCATGGCGACTCTGGAACATGCTTACAGTGATGGATACGTCAAACCATATTTGGCTGTTCCATCAGAGATGAAGGTGTTTCTTGCATGCATAAGCAGTACCTCAACCATTGAAAATGGACAACATCGTTTTGAGACGGGAATAGCCAAGTCTGTAGGACGATTTCTGCTCTGCAACACATTGAGCGTGTCTAAATTTACTGAAGATCCCCATGCTGATTATAAAAGTTTTGATAAACTGTCTACCTTGTTGGAGATGCGCCAATGCTTAAAGATCAATGACTGTTCTGTGGGGAATATGTTGAAAAACATGTTTTGTGAATATCTTTTTCGTTACGTGCCCATGTCTCTTCAGGAATTGTTTGGTATTGGATACATTGAGCAAATGTTTTGCAATACTTGTGGAAAGCACCAGTCTAACCAGAAACACTGTTATGTGGGGAACGTGATGTCATTTGATGATTTCGCCAAGCAGAAAATAGAGCCTGGCTTTGAGCAATCCCCTACTGTCACTCAATGCCATGGTGCCAATCGTGTTACCATATGCCTTTCCAGCGTTGGGGCCAGTATTGCTATTCAGTCTTCTGGTTTAGCTGCCTGGAATCTTCTAAACAGTACAAAGACTATAGTGATCCAGCTAGAAGTATATCCACACATCACTGTTAGATATGAACCTGTGACTTTGATATGCAAAGATTTAGATTTTGTTCTGTTCTGCCAGCCTTTCTATCGAATATTGAAGTCATCAGGAGAATTTTTAACAATTGCTCAGATGCGCGACTTACATGAACCGCTTACAGCACAAGACAAAATTATTGTGTTATTCAACAAAGGGCAAGAGAACTGTCAAGAGTTGTATCAAGTAGCTGAAGTCAATACACTAGCAGAAGTGATATATTGTAAGAATGCATGTGCCACATACGCCCCGGACACTTTGGGTATAAGTAAAGACGTTCTTGCAAATTTCACAGATTCCTTTGCCGTAAATGGCCTTAGGATGACAGCAGAAGATTGTTCCGCATTTTACGGTGGTTTGTTGACAGATAATTGTATCGATGTGTATTTGGAACACTTAAAAGGGACTATTCCAGCCACACCTGATTTTACGTACCATTTTGTTCCTGCTGCCTGGTTCAAGGAAAAGCTCAAAGTTGGTTTGGAAAATGTAGCACAGAAAAGTACGTGCTGGTTTTCTCAATCGGATGTGATTTTGCCAATTAATATTGAGAATGAGCACTGGATTCTGTGTATAATAAATATAAAATCTTTGACTGTTTTCTACATTGACTCATTGGGAAAGTTTGACAGAAAAATCGCTCAGAAAATAGCTGGGTATCTGGCGTATGAACATTACGTGTATCTCCAGAAACCTCTAGACACTTCATTGTTAAAATTTGTTCTGGTCGCTAATGCCAAAGACTTTCGTATGCAGACCGATGCGATGAGCTGTGGTATATATGTGTGTTTGTATGCCAGATGCTACATACATAAGTGTATACCAGACAGTTCCAAAACTACCAACATTGCAGAGTATAGATGTACGTTTCTAAACGAGTTATTGCAGTCATACTACTTTCAAGCAGCTCCCGAAAAGATTACGTTGAAAGATATCATTTTGTGTGAAGGCATGGAAACGCATTTGAAGAACATTATGTGCTCATCCAAACAGTCATTGCTTATGCAATATGTGAGACATAAGGGTTTCTTGCGCAACCTAAGACAGAGGGAAGAAAAAACAATGTTTGGCTTTGCTAGCGACCTTCTTGGTAAAGAGCAAGAATATGTCATCAACATGTATCTTTATAAAAGATACTTCAGGTGTCTGCGAACATATCCTAGAAAGGTTTTCTCTCTGACATGTACTTGCTGTATCTTTGAAGATGCCGAAGATCTAAACAAGTGCTTCATGTCTGGAATTTCGGATGCTGTGGTATATGTTTCAACAGTTTTATGGAAAGAAGCATTGGTTTTCTGTCTCATGAAAGTAAATGGAGAAACATACAATTCTGTCAATAAAAAGTGTCAATTGACAGAAAAAAACACACATGAAATGATTGCAATGATGAAGAAAGCAAGATCAAATTTACCGATGGTGCAAGATTCAGATCTCTAGAACTATAACGAATTGATGAAAAACAAACGTTTGTGGGGTTGTGCATGCATGTACCGGACCACGGTGGCAAACAAAATAAGCGAAGCGTTTTTGAAAATTAATTTAATTGAGGCCAATATTTTAACATTTCCAGCATCATTTTCAACATTAAATTGTACATTTACCGATGCCATAATCATAGTGCAGTTGCTAGGTCATTTGTTCCTCTAGCTTTATTATTTCGGTCTGTTTTTTTTTACATAATACACTTAAACTATGTATGTAATATTGTTCGATGTGGCACTGTCTGCATATTGCTTCTGTTTTATAAACCATTGTTTCTTCGCTGTCGGCCTGCGTCTGCATGTCGCAAGACACACTCATTTCTCTTCCCGCACAAAAATATAAAATAAGTGTGAATTAACGGTGTAACAGCATCCTGACATCTTGGCCTTTCAACACTGAATGCAGACTGATTAAATGCTAAGTGTTCCGATTTGTTGCAACAGCAGCACCCTTTGAAATCCTCGGACATTGTTAGTATAACATTTCTAGAATATTATTACGCCATTTTCCAAAATGGTGACTCACTGATATAAAAATGGCGACTCCATGACAACGGATAGTATTAAAACTATCAACACATTTGTCATAGTTTTGGCGGTTTGTTCTCATCATATAGCTAT
>JBEVXV010000459.1:0-15330 GCA_040505915.1 Sedimenticola sp.
AAATCTGGATATCCTGATCTGGTACCAGGTCCTGACCGCACCAGACTCACTTGGCCCCTCCCCTAAGAGTAATAAGATTAGCACTAATCTTTCTACTCTTATAAGGGGTATAACCTGATTTAACTCTCACATACAAGAAAGCCAAAATAGTACACGAGGGCCAAACCAGGTAAGCCAGGATACATACAAGGATGAATCCCATCGTTAATTACGCAATACCCTCCCAACCGCCCACGGAGAACCTTCAACCCCTACGCACTAGGACCCATGAACGTCAAATAGGTAGGCAGGGTTTCAGACAAGTTTGAACCACATCATTAATTATGCTTTAACCTCCCATCCTCCACCTTTACTCATGGAAACATGTTCATGATTTACTTATTTACTTATATTTAAGGGTGGGATTGGCTCGATGGCCTTCCATACCCGGTTCATGATTTACACATAAAATTTGCACTTTAACTATGACTAGAACAATGAAATGGAATGGTGTTTAACGGCCTATCAGCACACAAGAATGCCATTTAAGGCCAATGACTAGAACAAACAATATAACATGTATGTAACAATGGAATAATTGACTGATATCGGTTTTCAAGCTACATTTGTATTATGTAGTCACAGTTCAATGGAAAACAAATGTAAGGCAACACACACTTTTGGACATTAAAGGGAGGGACCTGCAGATAATAGTATAATACTTTGATCAATAGAAACTGGTTTCACTGCCTTCGTTCATTAAATATACTTATTGTCTATAACTGACACTATTGATTGCTGTCAAAAATTTGGTCCAATATATTTTTTTCATGGGTATATCCTTAAACGCCGACGTCGGCGTTTAAGAGTTTCTTGTATTTCGCGCCATTGCTAGCCGCTAGCCAAACCGCGATCCATGTGACAGTCAGGTAATAATCGAGCATGCAGTCAGGAAACCAACAACTAGTTCTCATGTATGACGTCCGCTATAGTGATTGCAATTGTATACACCAGTCATATAATCTATTTGCATTATTTCGGCCGCGTATTGCGTAAATGCGTAATTTCACGTACTACGACGACCTAAGGGTCATGGGTTCGAATCCCACAGCCGGCATATATTTTTTTTCATATTTTTTTTTAGTTTCCACTGATAAATCATGTCATTCAGTACACAGAATGTAACTCGTAATCGAATTGCACACTTTAATGCAAATTTTATATTTTCATATAATGTTGGCATTAACCGTAGGTCCCTCCCTTTAAACATATGTGGTGTTAGAATACCCATTCATATGAGACAAACAATAAGTTATTGATCTAAAACAAACAAACTAATACTTGGTATGGTATTTGCAAACATAACAGACCCAGAAGTCTGCAGTCTGATCCAGTTGTACACTGTTGGCCAAAGGTAGTGTTTTGCCATTTTGGGAAATGGCTTTCGCAGAACACTGCTGACTTAGAATATCATAATTATATGACAATGGTACATAATATATATTTACTTGATTGTACATGTACACTATTTATAGCATGTTACAATGTTCTGAATAAATATATTAATATTTGGTGTATATCGATCATGAATGCCCCGGTGACATAATTATATGAGTATTTATATAAGAAACTGCTACACAATTCTTAATAAACAGCCACCTGTCAAGGTCATAGGTCATATAAATCATGATATTGATGTAGCTTATGTTCATATGTGTCAAGCATCAAGATATTAACGTTATTCTTCATGTTATATTAAAATAGTTGTGGCAAATTTTAAAATCTCTTAAAACTTCTTAGCTGGACGGACATCCAAATACTATATGTCACCTGTTTTTTTCGAAACTGGCGACATAAAAACAAATGACACGAAACATTAACTCACTATTAAACTTATGAAGGCATAGCAACCAAGTAATGACATCGATATTTAGTATACAGACAAATTGCTTTGAAAAATGATTGAAAACCTTGAACACATAGAAATACACACATATACTACACCACTAAGTTAATGTAACAATTATTTTTTTGTAAAGTGACCTTCACCTTGGGCACTGAGACATGGGGAGCATATGTGAAACAGTATCATGCCTAGACATAGTTGACAAATGAAAATCTGTCAACATGCTTTAGTTGGTTCAAAGTCTAAACATGTGAGTAGATAAAGTGGCTATAAGCTTGGTATGAGTGATGAGTGATACGCGTGAGTATTCTGAACGACTAATCACATCATTGATATTCCAATTATATAACAAACACAAACGTTAAGGGCTTTTCCAGGAAAAAATCTCTAGGAGGGTCGGAACGGTGGGAAATTAAAATTCTCTAGGGGGGGGGGAGTTCTAATTCTCTAGGTGGTACCCTAAAATAACTAGAGCTATCACTGGGGTGATCATTATACCCCCACTAAAGCTTTGACACATGATGAGGAGATATGAGCCGGAAACAAAATTTCATGCCGTTTTTGACCTTTGACCTCTAACTGTGACCTTGACCTTGGACGTAGGTACGCGGGTATTGAACGCGACACATCGTCTCATCATGATATACAGTTGTACCAAATTATATTAAAATCCATTCATTGGTTTAGAAGATATAAGCCGGAAACGAAATATCATGCTCATTTTTGACCTTTGACCTCTAACTGTGACCTTGACCTTGGACGTAGGTACACGGGTATTGAACGCGACACATCGTCTCATCATGGTATACATTTGTACCAAGTTATTTGAAAATCCATCCATTGATTTAGAAGATATACTCCGGAAACGATTGCAACAGACCGACAGACCGACAGACAGACCGACCGACAGACCGACAAGCTGACTCCTATATACCCCCCCTAAACTTCGTTTGTGGGGGTATAATTAAAATTCTCTAGGTGGTACCCTAAAAATTGATGGTCGTTCCTACCCCCCAGAGATTTTTTCCTGGAAAAGCCCTAATACAAAACTTAGAGGAGCACATGTGTTCCAGCATACTAGTGTGATGTAGGGTAGGTCAGTGCTTTCTTTATCAATATCTTCGTAAAATGTTGAATTCTGCTTGAATAAAACATGATAAAACAAAACGTGGAAAATAAAATGATTGATAATTGTTCACAATGTGTCGGGATATAATAGTTCCTTAAACATATCATTCTCCGTGGCTTCTTTAACCATTTCAACACGGTGGAATGTCAATGTTGGCAAACACTGTAGATCCAGATGAGCTCGTAACGAGTCGTCTCATCAGGATCTGCACTGTTTGCATGTAAATTGCTTTGTTTAAGGAAAAAACACCCCTTCCTTATGAATGAACTGGTCTAAACTTTCTTTTCTAATGAACAGACTGGCCTGAAAATTAGTCCATGTCAGTTACTTAGGGGTGAAAGGTTAATTTAAAGTACTGTTGGTCAGCATATTATTACAGCATATTGTTTATTTTTCATCTAGACCTCAGTCTTATTTCTATTTATTGACGACTGTGTTCTGTGAAGCGTGTGTTATTTTTCTTCCTATTAGTTTCTATTAGCTTTTCACCTGAGCTTTCTGTGTTAACGTACACCACTAGTCATTGAGCGCACTTTTGTGCCACGTTGAATGCTCCGCGACTACCATTTGCCATATTTTGTGCGGTTTGAAATATTTTGCATTTTCTTGGGTGGCTCGTCGGTTTCCTTTGGGGTTCTACTTTGGTTTGAAATGGAAGAACATCCAGCTATTTATTGGCATCTATGTTCTGTGAGGCTTGTGCTGCTTCCCTTATTAGTTTGTATTAACTTTTTACCTGGGTTTTCTGTGGGACCATGTTGAGTAGCATTTAAGCCGGTGCTAGGTGGTGTTTGTCATATATTGCGACTATTTTGAAGAAGTGTGTGACACAGATGAACGAACATAATCAAGCCCTGTTCGCGGTGTACTTGTCTGGTAGTTGTGTTCAACAATTTGCAAGGATCGCTTGACTTTGTCTAGTTTGTTGCATCTATTTTGTTCGAAGTACACACTAGAATATGAGCCATGCTCTGGAATAACCACCCTTATCGCATCTCCGTATTTTACCGAAAATGGTTTCCAAAAAATACGATATTTTCTAAGGGTGGTTATTCCAGAGCATGGCTCATATGTTGTGAACCCCATAATTTCGTGACACTAAGGACCAATATCACAAGCGTTGTGTTTTTAATAGCAGAACTTCGAAATTACTGATATTTGAATGAAACTTTCACACTTCTCCCACTTCTTGTAGTAACTGCCCTTAAGAAATCTAAGGAATTTGATGAAGAGCTTGCAAGTGCAGAATGGACTGAAACAGGTTCTGTATCACGTTCATCGTCTGACGAGTCAGAATCGTACTCCGATATTTGGTCAATTTCGTTATTGTGTGCCGTTTCATCGTCAACATTGTCTGATTCTGGAACATGCCTTTCAGAAACCACATTAGCTGGGTGTTCTTCCATTTCAAAGAAAAGTTTTTTAGATGGTTTAGGCTTGGCTTGGTACATGTTTAAAGGCAATGTACCAGCCTTAAACTTGGTTGTCTCTTGCCTCACTGTTCTCTGACGAACACACTTTCCAAAGTCAGTGGCCCAGTTTCTCATCAGCTTCTGTTCTGTTTGACTGAGTTCTGTTTTGGGACCTAACTTAGACACCTTTGGAACATCACATAGTGGCATTTTGCTTGTGGGTACAGGATAATATGAGTCTGGGTGTGTGTAATAATATGCTGACCAAGAAATTGCTCTTTTAATACTTTCATGTACGGTATCACTAAGGTTCCTTGCATGCTGCAAACACGTAGGAAATTGCTCTTTGAAATGACCTGTTGCATGCAAATTCTCCACTTGCACAGTCAAGCATGACTGAAGGTCCAGCTGGTGCTCAGCACTGTGCTGTTCCAGGACAGTTGACAGATTTTCAAGTTCAGTTTCTATCATTTGAACTGAGCCAATAGTCTTGCTGGCAACAGTTCCTTCAGGGCCATTTGGAGCTTTACTGATTCCAGTTACATCTTGAACATTTCTTACACATTCCTTCAAGTATGTACTCACAGACTTTATGTTTTTCAAGGCATCGCTTACAACAAGTATTGGTACCTTCTGGTGCTTGAGGTGTACTGAAAATGCTGCATACAGCAGCCCAAGTTGTTTTAAAAACTCAACTGAATTTTTCACTGTTGTGAGAATTTTAACGCACCCACACTGTGCATCAGTGATAAAGATGCTCTCATATTCACAGCATAATCCCATGGGCTGGCTAAATGAAGCGCTTTCCGCAGGGCCTGAATCATTGCCCTCTTGTCCAGTGCCTGCTATACGTTGAATACCGTCACCATTGTGCATTTTGATACTATGGTCTACAACATCAGAGAAGACAAACTCATCATTCTGGGTAGCTGCAACACAGGAAACTACTCCACAGACATCTGTTCCATTAGTGACTACAAATTCCTTCTCGAGTGTCTCCAACCCTAGCCGAAATATGCCGCCTGGATCACCGCTATACGAGACCAATAAGCTGCATCCTTTGACTGACATACTTAAGATCGTGTCACAAGTAGATGGATACTCTGTCAACGGCTGGACCAATCCCTTCATGATAATGCCATCTTTATGTAAGTCGCATTTGTATATTGCCCTTTTATTGTCAGATGACAAGACAAGCGTGCCATCTGATGCAGATGCTATGCATGATGGCATTATGTCTGCAGGCAGCTGAACCTTGCACAAATCAACCCCATTCTTCTTACATTCAGCTTCTTGTTTCTCTAGTTTTGATTTGAGAGACTGTCGTAGCTGTGCAACTGTGCCAGGCATGGTCTTACTTCCAAGTGCATCTTTCAATTGTCCTTTGGTCATTTTGTTCACTGCTGGTTTTATTTTCAGTGGATACATGCAGATTGAATTGGCATGAAGGCAGACGTATATAATTCCGTTTACAAATGCAATACTTCTGGCATCTTTGTATTCGTGCAGAACCTGTACATCTGCAGGTATGTGTAATCTCACCTCAAGAACGCGAGTGGTTTTCTTCATCGGCTGATAGTCAAGAACCAGAACTTTGCCATAAGTTCCACAAATCACTGAAATAGGATGTGGATACATCCCAACTTTGTTTGTAGAGCTGATTTTGAACTCGTCTGGAACAATGCTGTGAACCACTCTGCCAACTGAATTTAGAGTCTCCAAGACAGAATCCTTAGTCAAGTGTAGAATGCAGTCAACATCCATCCGGTCTTTATTCATCACTGCGCTTTTACTGAGTATCCTACGTAAATGTGGATGCTTGTCACGAAGAGTATGCAGAATAGCCAAACAAGCTCTTTCTTGTCCCAGAAGAAGCATCCAGTTGGCAAATCCCGCTTTCAAACTCTTTCCCACATGAACTGCATCCGGTATGCAGGACAAGGTGTACTTACTATGACCATCATCATTTTCCCGATCATCAATAATAGACTGTAGTGCATTTTTATTGCCAGCTTCACAATCAGTGCTCAATACTAAAACTGCATTTTTAATACACTTTTGTCCAATACTTAAACAGTATTTGCAAGCTCTTAGAGCTGGTTTATAGCTGGGCTGGTTTAGCTCTTTGCAGTCTTCACAGACACCTTTCAGACCGATACACTGATCACAAGTAGCACAACAGCTAACTGATTCTGCAGATTCAATAATATGGTCAACGGATGGTGCTCGCTCAATACATGCTCTACACATCTGGAGTACATCTACTTCAGACAGAAACTGGGATTTCATTGCGGCCCCTGTTTTGCCACATTTCGATAAATATGTAACAGAGACTGGAAAACTAACTGTATTGTCAATTGTTGTTAAGTATGTGATATTTGCCTCAGTAATAACAGAGCTTTTTAATACATCGGCATCTGGATGTTGATTACCTCTCACATATTTAATATCAACTCTGTTCCTTAGCCCAATATTTAAATGTTGCTGTTCATCAAATTCTATGCCTGCTTTTAACGCAGTTCCATCATTCTGCATTGATACCCCATAAATTGTGACGCTGTCTGTATCGACAAACGGAAGGGCAAGCGTAGTTGGATCCGTTTCCAGCTTCAACATAGTTAACAGCCAGGGTTTGTTTACGCCACTTTTCGTAGTGTATCCAGGTGATTTGTGTTGTCTTGTTGTCCTTGAGGGACCACCTAGGTTCATTTGCGCATCTTCAGCTCCTTTTATTCCACCTTTACCAGAACCATGCCACATTGGTCCTCTAACAAAATTAACTGTCCTTTCACCCCCCAAATATTTTATAGTGTTGAAAAATTCAACTACCTCGGGATCATAGCTTGCACGAATATCGCAGAATATGTTACATATATCATTTAAATATTTGTAAAATATTCTGTCTTTTGATATAACCCCTCTAGAAATTAAATCATTTAGTTTCACACAAACCTCATCTGCTTTTTCAAGTGCTATAGGGAAAATTACATGTTCCTGATCCTGATCAAACTCTGCTAATGATTCTGATTCTGAGAATTCCTCAAATACTGATAAGTCATCTTCAATACTGTCTGGCTTATATGTTGGCACAGTAAATTCATTAGATTCTTCTAGGATGTCACTTATGTCCAATTCATGGGAATTCATAGTCATAGCTTGGCATTCCATATCTTCTGGCCACTCTAAAGACACAGCTGGATCATCATCACTAGAACAAAATATCGGACATGCATGACTCATGATGCATGCTAGACAGTAGGGCTATATTGTGAACAATTTATTGTAAGTCAAGATTAACCCTTTCACCCCTAAGTAACTTGCATGGACAGGTCCAACTAAGTTTCAGACGAATCAATTTATCAGAAAATAAAATTTAGACCAGTTCATTCATAAGAAAGGGGTGTTTCTTCTGTAGTTTTGAAATTCTTGCAAATATTGCAGATTCTTATGTGACGGCTCGTTACGGCTCATCTGGATCTACACTGTTAACCCTTTCAACCCTACAGGCCTCTACAGCAATGCTTGCAAACAGTGTAGTTCCAGATGAGCCGGCTCGTAAGAAGCCGTCTCATCAGGATCTGCACTGTTTGTAAGTAATTTTCTCATTTTCAAGAAAAATTCCTCCTTTTAGATATTAAAATGAACTTGCCCAAATATCATTTTCTAATGAATTGATTGATCTAAATAGTATGTCAATGACACCCACTATCGGCGAGGGGATAATTACATAAAAATAGTTCACATTTCGCCATAATCTAAGTTTTACTTATATGTCACTTCACTTTCAATAAACGTTAAATGATGCAATTGAAACTCTAACTAATAATGTCTATATTAACCCTTTCACCCGTAAGTATCTGACATGGACAGGTCCAAGTAAATTTCAGACCAATCAATTACTCAGAAAATGATATTTGGGCCAGTTCATTTATAAAAAGATGGGTGTTTTTTTCTTTAAAATGATAAAATCACTTGCAAATAGTGCAGATCCTGATGAGACGGCTCGTTACGAGCCGGCTCATCTGGATCTACACTGTTTGCAAACATTGCCATAGAGGCCTGTAGGGTTGAAAGGGTTACGGTCAATTAGACTACCAGCATTTAGGCTCACATCATCAACAAGTCTGCATCATCATCGAGCAAATCAACATCAGAATCTACTTTTTCTTCCACTTGCTGAGTTTCTTCTGCTTGCTGAGATTCATGGGGCAGCCAATTCTTCATGAAGTCCTGCATGTGTTTTGTGGACTGTGCTGCCTTCTGGACACCGTCTGTCTTAACCTTGGTGGACAAACATGCCTTATCAAAATGTCCTGAAACAGAAAATATATCATGTTGGATATTAACTGCATAATTATATGAAACATTTCATATTCTGGGTGTTCCAGAATATGTGACACGGTTTTGATTTATTATAAACCATTCATAATGCAGTTTAAATGCAAAATTTAATCTAGAATTTAAAGCTGAGATTTGAAAATGTTATTATTAAAAAAAAATGAATGTTTATTAAAACAAGAGCACTGTCAACTGACGCAAACACTACAAATCGAACAAGAAATATGTCTAGCGAATGCCCCCGGTGGCATATTTGACCGAAACAGCTATGTCTTTCAGCAACCCTCTCAATGTAAATAAGTGAAGGTCATTTTAAATATGGCATGGCTGTATAGCATATGTTCATATGTACATCAAGTTATAAAGAAGTCATGATCAAGTTATAAAGAAGTTATAGTGTATCTCAGAAAAAGTATCAAAAAATGAATACTTCATATATACCATATTTTTTTGTGAAAAATAGTTGTATGTCAAAAGTTATAAACTTCTTTAAAACCGGATGGACACATGGACGGAAGGACCAAACACTATATGCCACCCGGCTCTTTGAGACCGGGGGCATAAAGACAAGACATGTGCTTGTCTCACACCGGGGCAACAACTTTTTGTGGCAATGAGGTCACATTACCAATACTAGGACGCCAGTTTCCCGCAAAAGGACGTTGTTTCGCACAAAACACGTCAAGTAGCCAACATCAATGTTTAGTTAATGTGTGAGAAAAATAATCAATGAGGGGGTTTGAGACTGAGACAGGGGCATCTCAGTCTCGCGGTGCGACAGCATCTCATGCTCGGCAAAGCCCCACACAAGACTTTTGACACCCGTTGACTGGAATTTTCCTGTCTCTCCGAACCCCGCCATAAATTATATTAAACTTTCAACATCATTAATGTGTCATGGACTGACAAAATTGGGTTATGAAATGTGCGATCAGTCTAGTTGGTGATTAGCTAGCACACACCGGCAGCCTCCTAAGTATCCATCCTATTTGTTAGAAGCATACTGGATGTTTCATAGATAAAAGGGCGAACAGTGCAGATCCTGTGAGACTGCAGCTGCATAGGTTGATCTGGATCTACACTGTTGGCATTTGTTGTAAGCCCCATATTGTCAGTCAATCACACATTCATAGAAAATATTGTGATATGGCCTATGCTATGTGGCCAGTGTAGAACCAGATCAGCATGCGCATCATCGCAGTCTGATCAGGGTCTGCACTGATCACCAATCTGTCAGTGAAGTATACATCATGGTTCTAACAACAGTACAGATGTGTATGAGGCTGCATGAGTGTGCTAGAAGATCAGAAGCTAGACTGGTCACAAATGCCATAAGCCCCATTTCCCCAGTCACTGCCACATTTCAATGGGTGGACAGACAATACTGACTCCAATATGCGTTCCCCACACCACAACTTATTGCAGGGTGTGCATAATGTGAGACGAACGAAAGCAATTGTCGACAGATATTTGGTGAACTGATCATGTGGAAAAAAATTGTACTCACTGGATTTGAAATATTCTAATCTGGCAGCTGGAAGTCTTGCGATGGCATTGGAAATTTTAAAGTTTCTTCCACATCGGCCACACTCAATCGTTTCGAAGTCCACTGTCTTTGAACCTCCAAGTTTAAGCGCACCTGTAATACATACAGAGAAGTTATTTCAATGGAAATGTGGAACGTTGGATAGTCTTGTGCAGATAAATATACTGTGGTTGGGACTAAACCTAACACCTGGAATATTTACGTACATGTGACCAGTGTCAACGAGATCAGCAGTCACAGAATATGTTCCCTCCAAGAATATTTTGCCCACAAAGGGAGAATACTCACCCACCTTTATCATATTTATTTGCCCTGGCAGATACATGATCATGTGCACTGTTCACCATTCTGCCACAGAGTAACATTACCCCAACCCTTACCACAAGTTATGTATCCAGATGTTGAAATTATTTTCTACCACAGCAGATGCAATAAGGCATACACTTATAATGTATATACTGTATATACCCATTCAATTTTAATGATTCAATTTACATGCCTGGTGTCTGTTTTACAAACAAAATAGAATGTGTGTAAGCCAATCATTGTCATAGAACATTTATGACATATTTAATTGTATTATTTAGTCTGAGCAATGTCCACCTGCAAATACATGTAGGTTGATCTCACTCTACACTGGTTCAGACCACATGTCAAAGACTCGTACCTGTGACAACTAGACGGGTTGCTAAAATGAACAATGTTCATAGACTACTGCTACAGGGCCAGTAGCCATACTGGACCAACAGCCGCGAAACGTCACCTATCACGCGACTTCTCTTTTGACTGATAATTGTTGTTGCTAATGCTTACTTTTTTCCATGATTTTGAAGTCAGCCTCCTGTCTGGGATTTCTATTAACTTCAACTCCCTGTCGTAACTTCTTCATTAGCGTTCCATCCTCGACCGTTCTGATGGACTTCAGTCTTCCATGATCTACAAACAAATTATCAATTTATAACAATTATTTGAGAAGTTGTAGTACATGTACCACTAATAAAGTTAATAATATTAGGAATTTCTGTCCCCGACTTTGTATTCAGCTGTTACCATATTCCATTTTAATAGTACCACAAAAGTGATGTGCATCGCTAGTTTCTTGACATAGAAACAGAAAATAAACTTTGCTGAATTAGGTGTCAAACCCACGAGGGCTAAGATATATAGTTAGGCTACATTTTGGATAACGTTGGTTACAGTCACCAGAAACATGCAAAGTGATAAGACTTCAATACATGTACAACATGAACATTGACACAAAACCTTAATTAACTTGAATATCAGACAAGCCTTTCCCCAGCCAGTTTAAGCACTGTGGTACCACAGCACCTAAAATAATTTCTGGGGAAAGGCCTGGACCAGGTCATGTGTGCTCAAGCGTCACGCTGAAGCATGCTGTTGACGCGTACTCATGAATGACACGCTCTAGCATCAACAACATGCTTGAGCGTACGCGTGTTTGACAAAAAATAACATACCTCACCAGGTAGATCAACGTCCCTTGAAACACTCGGGGTGGTGAGCCATCAATGGGAAAAAATGTACTGATGACTTAGGCGGGCCTAGGAGCAGCATTATGCTGATTGGGCAGACAACAAAACAAAGATTGATCCAAAGCCTGTGGAGGGCTGTAACTAGCCCAAGCAACCCAAAGGCATGTTAATACCTAATACAATAGAAAATCAAAACTGACTTTCCAACATACTGAATTTAACATCCTGATCTGGTGCTAGTTGCACACCGTAATCCTAGCACCATCCCTTATATTGGGTACAACCTGATTCAACTATCAAAATAATTACTTTTCTTTCGCTTCAAAGTGTTTTTCTCTGTATCATCTGTAGAAGTCGACCCCACTTCTGACGAGCTGACGCATTTGAGCTGTATTACAGGGCATTTCTTTTGAAACACAACCTCCTTCTTCAGAACGGTCACTGAAATAAAAAGGCGAATAATTTATTTAATTTTATATGATGTTTTTTTCTGTCAATACCATTGGCCAAAACATGCGTCTTGTCATATCTGGCAAAACACATCGTGTAAACAGCCTAGTGTTTCCTTGTGAGTCTAACATACAAGACTAGTAGCATATATGGCGGGGTTCGGACTGAGACGGAAATCCCAGTCGAGCGGTGTGAAAAGTCTTGAGGTACATGAGACAATGTCGCACCGCGAGACTGGGATTCCCCTGTATCAGTCCCAACCCACCATTGATTATTTTTCTCACACATAAACAAATTTTGCAGTGCTTTCTTAATACAGTTTTTCAGGAATTATTTTTTATTATTTTCAAAATTTCAACATTTTTTTATATCTCCGTATAGACAAAGAACAAAATGTACCAATTTCATGACTTTTTGGGGTCATTTTCATGGAGTAATTTAAGTCCAATTCCTGTTAATGAAATCACTGGACTTCGACAAATTAACGTTTATGGCGCGTAAATAACAGGCGATTTGTGACTGCCCAGTCTCAATTATTGTATCCCCCGGACCACTGGGGATACCGGTACTATGGATTTGACGTCGTCACGCCGCGTCCGCCGCAGACACTTTCGTGTTCGGGCCATAAGTCCAAAACTGTATGGAATATTTTAACGAAACTTCACACATGCATAGATAACGACCCAAAGATGTGTCGCGCACAAGAACGACGATCCTCGCATCGCACATTTTGGAGTTATTGCCCTTTGTTCGTTTTCGGGTAGGGGGATACAATGCGGTCGTGGATGACTGGCGTTCTAGCTATTGTTCTCACCCGCAGAATGTCATACAATTAAAGGCAAGTTATTCATTTCGTAAGAGATGCATTCAACAAATAATGCATGGTAAATAGTGATAGGCTTGTTGAAAAATGTGTAAAGAAAGCTGGGTGCAAGTATCTTTTGCGTGACCTACCTTTGGGTAGTTTTGTAACGTTCAGCATGTCTAGTCGATGAAATTTACAGTGAATAATCATGCAGTTGTCTCAGTGGTCTAGCAGTTAGGGCACTGTACCGGATATCCAGGGACCTGGGTTCGATTCCCGGTCGAAGCAGATTTTTTCATTGACAATTTTTAATTTAACTATTTATTTATGCACTAGTCAATTGTAATCACCCCCCCCCCCCCCCCCCCCAGGCCGGGACATAGCGGGGCATCTACATTTTCCTCCTGCAAAGCCCCGGTAGATGCCCCGCACTGCGGGGACGCAATAATGTGTAGTCCCCGCTAAATGGGGTAGTGCCCGCACTGCGGGGGACACGGTTTTTGTAGAACCCCGCTGTTTAGCCCCGCTATCCCCCGCCATGTCCCGGGGCCTGGTGGGGGGGGGGGATTACAATTCACTAGTGCATTAAGTCCTGTATCTCCATGGCAGGCCGGACCCCAGTCTATATCTAGTAGTTGCGGGAGTAACCTAAGGTATGGGACTCCAACCTACGGGAATGCAACAGTTTCACAGAATGAGCGAAACGGATAAACAACCAATCACATTGAGATTGTCAGTTGCCTTCTGTTTTATATGTTACTGTAAAAGGGCAACAGGCTGACTCGGACCTCGGCTTACCCGAACCTCGGCCGATTGGGACCCTGTCGCTGGCTGATTCGGACCCTCTTCGCATATACTTACTGCGAATTCGTCAACAGCACGCTTTCCCAAATATGCAACCAGGCGACCGTGGGATCCTGGCTACTACATTTTTACTATCCAGTAAAATCCCAATTGATATAATCTCTCTTGTTGCTCACAAAATAGGGTCCGAGTCAGCCGAGGTCCGAGTCAGCCTGTATTCTGTAAAAAGACACTTGCACTGCGACACAAATATCCAGATGAGAATATTATTCACAATCACAACGATGTTTACCTTGAACGGAACTGTCCGCATTTTGTAATAGTGGCCTTTCCAATTGCCAGCCTGCTTCGGTGCTAATCATGTAGGCCTTCGTGCCTTCCCGGAGGCGCTGCAACCGTGCGACCTTGATATCAATGTTTTCGCCAAGTCCATGTTTTGCTGCTTCTTCACGTAGTCCACACTGTGTGGACAGTTCATGTAAAAATGTCTGGAATGATGGTGGTTTGTCAACATTAGATGTTAGTTTAATTCTTTTTCTCTCTTTTGTCATGGGAGTCTGTGCATTGGACTGGAGTTGTGCTGGAATGATTTCTGGAGCCATGTAGGAAATGAGACATTCATAAATGACTTCTACAATAATACTAGTCGGCATAGGACTCTGTGTCGTGCTTGTTTCTGTGCAGGACACATTCTGAGAAGAGCTCTGACAGACAAGACAATTATCGGTCGCCATTGTTGTTGTTGTAGTTGTATAATTTGGAACCGCGCTTATTTTTGAAGGCACCACATATGACATAATTATGATTCAAGTGAGACAGCATACAGTGCAATAGATCTACACACAGCCGCTGATGTTAATGTACTATAAACGATCATAAATAGCGATTGGTAGGCTACTGCTAGTATTTGGGAGAACAAGAACATTGAATGATTCCTCAAGAACAGAGAACAAATAAGGGTTTCAGAACAGAGAACAGTAAACGTTTTTTCACAAGAACAGAGAACAAATTATTTTTTTATCTGAGAACAGAGAACATGGAATGGTCCAAGAACAGAGAACAGTGAACGTTTTCCCAAAAGAACAGAGAACAAAAAACCAAATATGCCCAGAACAGAAGAACACAAATACCCCTTGCCCCCCCTCTTTGCTCGACTTTCCTTATTTTAAGAAAGAAATAGAGAAATTGCAAACAGTGTTATCAATACGTTCCGTTGCAGACATTTATAGGTATTTATCACCTTTATAATAATATTTTGTTCAGCCCCATATATGTCAATGTGACGTTATTTTGTAATTATTGACCAAACCTGGGTCACGGTATATTCGCACCTTGATCGTTTCGTACTCACTTCGAGACATACCCATTTTGCTAATTCAGATCACAAAAGGTTTTTGTAGGTACTTCTTATTCTGAAAGTAAACTGATCACTGCTGGTGTTCCACAAGGCTCGGTTCTTGGCCCTCTG
>JBEVXV010000460.1:0-7630 GCA_040505915.1 Sedimenticola sp.
CTAATTCAGCAACCCATTCCAGGACCATAGGATGGCCTACTGCTAATTCAGCAACCCATTCCAAGACCATGATGACCTACTGCTAATTCAGCAACCCATTCCAAGACCATGATGACCTACTGCTAATTCAGCAACCCATTCCAAGACCATGATGACCTACTGCTAATTCAGTAACCAATTCCAGGACCATAGGATGGCCTACTGCTAATTCAGCAACCCATTCCAAGACCATGATGACCTACTGCTAATTCAGTAACCAATTCCAAGACCATGATGACCTACTGCTAATTCAGTAACCAATTCCAGGACCATAGGATGGCCTACTGCTAATTCAGTAACCCATTCCAAGACCATGATGACCTACTGCTAATTCAGCAACCCATTCCAGGACCATAGGATGGCCTACTGCTAATTCAGCAACCCATTCCAAGACCATGATGACCTACTGCTAATTCAGTAACCCATTCCAAGACCATGATGACCTACTGCTAATTCAATAACCAATTCCCGGACCATAGGATGGCCTACTGCTAATTCAGCAACCCATTCCAAGACCATGATGACCTACTCGTCCCTCAGTGACATGTCTGAGGACACCAATATTACACACTGTGACCCATCCCAGGGCCATATAATTACATACTGGTCACTCGGTGACCCATCCCAGGACCATATAATGGCATACTGTGCACTCAGCTTAGTGACCAATTTCAGGACGCTATGCTGACCTACTGGACAATCGGTGACCCATACCTGGTCCATAGGCTGACGCACTGGCGCCCATCCCATGACCCTAGGATGACATGCTGGGCACTCAGTGACACAATCCAGGGCTATAAATTGCCATGCTAGCCCCTCAGTGGCCCATCCAAATGATCCATGAACCCTATAATCACATTCTCACCCTCAGTGGCTCGTCCCAGGACCATATGCTTATATGTAGCCCCTCAGTGACTCATCACTGAACCATAGTATGGCATGATGTCAGATCAGTGGCTTATCCTAGGACCATATGTTAACACTAGCCCCTCCGTGACCCATCGCTGGAGCATATACTGACATTTTCTGGCCCCTCAGCACTCATACCATGAGTACATAGTACATACTACATGTATTCTGCCAATAACACATCCCAGGACTCTAAAATGGCATACAGACCCATTCATAACAGTTACTATTTGTGGCATTTTGTCGGCCATCTTGGCTGCCATCTTGGATTTTTACACTCACAACTATGTCCATACATATATTTTATGTCAGAAATGGATTCCTTGACATGGAAAACATATGTCTACATACATACATCACATTCCTATGTCATTTTTTTCAGAAGTTATGATAATTTTAAGGATTTTTTTGGCGGCCATTCTGGCGGCCATCTTTTACACTCGCAACTATGTCCAAACATATTTTTATGTCAGGAATGGAATCCCTGACCCCGAACATATATGTCTGGACACATAGATCACCTCCCTACGTGAAGTTGTTCAGAAGTTATGATAGTTGTGATATTTTGGTAGCCATATTGTCATATACATGTATCACATGTCACATATCAAGTCGCCATAACATACTTAAGCTACCAGATGCACACGTCTATCATGCAAATATAATATCTAGTGATATAGTCCTTTCAAAGAGAAATAGTGACACTTTGTGACCCCCACCCCCTCCACGACCCCATGGGGCTCATACATAGACATGTATACAGCTGTTTACTGCTAATTTTGACACACACACATACATACACATACATATACTAATACTATCATAAGCACTTTAAACATGTCAACGTTTCTTGTCCGTGAATAAGAGTTCGACATTTGAATCGTGTTATAAAAGTGGACTAAAAGAAATAAATTATAACACCTAAGCTTATTGTAACATAAATTGTGTGTACATGTACTATGTGTGAAACTACTATTCTGTGTTCATTTGACAGCGCGTGCCATGTGGCGGACACAATACAAAGAGCATTGTTCCTGATCTGAATGTGCCGATGCACACTCTGATCTAGAGCTAGGCTGGTCACGAACGCCATACGACACACCCCACCAAGTGAAAACCAGTCCCACCTCGGGGCAGTGGTCATAAAACTCTCTAACCACGTACACCTAACAGTACTCAGATAATCAGCAAGCTTCATTGATCAAGACTGAGCCAACCAAGCTTTCTGATTCCGAGCATCGTATGAGCAATTGTTAACAAAGAAGCCCTAAGGCTATGACGTTCACGAAAGGTATAGTTACTGGCACAAAGTACAGACCCTCACAATGACAAAGTGACCATCTTCATACGGCCAGTATAGCTGGTGATCAGATTGCGAATTTACGCAAGCTTGTCCATAGATAGCTAGGCTGGTCGTAGACGCCAAATGGTGCATTGTTAATCATTATATTTAAAGTGTTTCTACAGGTCGTCTATGGAGAATTTAGTCCACCTCCCAAAAGGGGTATAAATACTCGGGGCACCGCTGTAGAAGACAAACGGGTTATCTCCGTATCAAGTACGCTGGGCGTCGTTAAAGATGGCTTATTGTAAGATGTTACTCGCACCAGCACTGGAAACAGAATGACAAACTCGCGCCTCTCGGCCGGTCACGCATGAATACGCATGCACGCCCGAGAATCGCCAGTTCGTCCCCAAAGGACTTCGGACCTGAGTTAGTCGGCCCGTCGGTAATAAGGTAATCTTCTAAAAGATCACTACATATTGGTTCAACTTAATACCTTCCTTCTATTCACCATCATTGAAATAGTTTTCCCAAGTATATATTGTACGTCTTTGTATTGCATTACGAAACCAAGTTTGTCGGTATCTGATAAATCGCCGAAACTAGCATTTAGTGACTCGGCTTTCTGAATGAGATTGTCTCTAATATCGATACAGCTCATAAGAAAATGTGTCTCATCTTCTACTTGTCCAGTATTACATAAATTACATAGCCTGTCACTGAATGGTAGTTTCGGTCTACTGTATCGGCCGGTTTCTACATGTAACGGTAGAGTACAAGAACGTAATTTAAAGATTAATTGTCGATGGTCTCTTTGTAATGGCATAATGCAATACGCTTCGGTGGTCAGTTCAGTTTTGTATAATTTATACGTTCTAAGTTTATCGGAATTATTTAAGTCAGCTTTCCAGGCTCGCTCATCTATGGTACACAATGTCTCTTTGATCGTGTTAATAATTTTTTTAATTGATTTGGAATTGTCATTCATTATTGCGGAGACGGATATGTCGTTCGCTACACATCTTTACATGTACCTGACAGTGTGCTGATTCCATTCCATACGGACTTGATTCAGCTCGTCTTGCATCAGCTGCATGAAGCAAAATCTTGCCAATTCTCTAGTATAAAAGGAAAAGCAAACTACATGTATACTGAGCAAAACAAGAAACTTTTCATAATAAAAATGGACACAGGGCACACAAATATGGTAGAAATTGAGTTTAATACAGAAATAATGAAATGTCAAACTCAAAGCAACATGTTTGCATAAAACAAATTCGACAGTGTAGTAACTTAAGAGAGTAAAATGTTTAAGGATCCATACCAATCCATTAGGTCAGTTTTTCTAGCAGAACTGTCGTCCAGACCCTATTATATATGTGTTGCATTTCTTACCTATATTTGAACATGGTGAAAAGCATACGTCCAGCTGCCGAACCGAACAGCCATCTTCCATCCACGAATGAAGTTCACAGTGCGTAAGCAATGACGGCAAAAATGCATGCATATGGATGTTGTCCGGTTCACAAGATGGGTTATTACGCAATAAGTTATGCAGTTTGTCAAGCACATCGAATATACATAATATATGGACATTACCAAAATTGCAATTTGAATGTTGGATCTTTTGTCAGTCACGTAGTGGATACAGTTCGTGCTGGATATGTATTTTTCAAAACTTGCAGAGGAATAGCTGATGAACCATAGACGATTCAGTTTGAAAATAGTAGTAATCAATTTTTTCATATCCATGTAACAATTCTGTTGTAATTCACTTACCTGTGCAGATCGTTACTTGTTGACAATAACCCACAGCTATCGAGGTCTTTGAACAGATCTATCCAGAACTGGCCACCGCCTTGCTTGTTTGATAACCACCACCGTTCGATGCGCTGTTAATTATAAATCATTATAAAATATTGACACAACATTTATCGGTAGCAATTGTGAGACATTTCATCTAGATATAGTTCAAATGGCAGACAGGTATCTGACTATCATCTACGCACCGAATACAATTATGACCAACTGTAAATGTTGTAACTTTATAACTACGTTCATTTACTTCCATTTCAGGACATTTACACACTTACCATACTATGTTACACGCACTCTTTTCAATCCGCCCGTATTCCCCCACATTCAATCATTGCATATCAATAATATATTTCAATATCAGCAAATATATTGGCTTATCACATTATGCCTTATGGTCATCGCATGAAATTGGGCCACGAAATGGTTGACAGCGATGTACTTCTTTGGCACATAGTTTGACAACAGTTTTGCCCTGGGTAGATTACCCGTTGATAAAAAGATAAACGCTTGTTGTACTTACTTGATTAGAATGTGAGCTCCCGCGTAGAACACTCTTGTCAGCCGCCATGTCGTCAACATCTTCCCATCGAAAAGCCATTTCGATGTCTTCTATTAAGACATTCTCCGTCCCAGCATCCATACGTATGCAACGTGGAACAGCTGAAAGTTGTATATACATGCATTCATATTTATTATTGCAACGAATATAACATATTTAAATTCTTGGAGTGATGGGAAATGTTCATATTTCCCAAGTACCACATAGGGTAAGATATCCCATGATTTTCTGTATAGATTTCAATCTGCGGAAAATCGGAGGAGTTCTGGTCCAATGAACTCTAAAAAAAATAATGATTCCACTTACATTGACATTATGTGCTGAATAGTTTCCGGATACATGTACATGTAACCATTTTCATGGGAACTCTGTGATTTATAAATTTATGCAGAAAATTCCGAAAACTGGGGCAACTGAGGCGAGGCAGCATTACTAAAATAGGAAATTTGTTGTGTACACTGTACTTTTATACTTTTGTTTTAATACAAAATGCCTACATGTATTTGCATATTTTTGGGCATTTGAGTGAATTTAAATGTTAGACGTTTAATCTCTGAAATTATACAAAAAGAAAATGATTTGATGAAACTTAAAGACATTAAAGCAATCGATCTGAAACTTCACACATGCCTACTACATACACATACTGTAAATGTGTATCCACCCTTTTTCATGCGGGATTTTTTTCACAAAGATACACTTGAATCAACTTGGCCATTTTACGACAAATTTTCCTACACAATACTCTACGGTGTACTATGATTGTATAATCAACTGCGCTCACAGTTATAGCGCTATCAATGAAAACATTCATACATGCATTCCATACATAGTTGAAGATATGCACCTCCCCTCCTTTTCGTGCGGAATTTGCTATTTGTCAAAATCTTACAGTTTATTCATATGTGTCAGCTTTCAGCATTTGGCCTTCAAATGAACTCCAATTGCAAGACTGAACTGCCAGAAATGAGTCAAGCGACATAAAATTAGTTAGAAAACATGTTTCAACATAATTTTATTCTCCCCGTCACTAGGTACGCTGAGTGTCGTGGAGGATCATCACCCAACGTACCGTAACAAATGTTATACATGTAATATGCGGTATACTATATAATCACATGCATACAAGAGATACATGTTTATTATTTTGGTCAGAGATTTCCTTTCGCTTGCAAACCGACGGGAGAGTTCTACCTATCCAAACATGATAGCCAAAGAACACCCATCCGTTTAAGGTTCCAATTTGATTACTTCTACAACTTCAAAATTTCAATCTACGTAAAATAGTCAGAACTATAGATGAAACTGGTTCTTATTTGAAACAGAGTACCGTAAATATAAAGGCAAAAGAAAGACTCCGACATTATCAACTGAGTCGTACATGTATGTACTTGGACGGTATACTTACCAACATTAAATAGTGCATGTGAAACCTAAATTTAACGTAGTTCCGGGGGAGGGGGAATACAAATGTGAGGAGTCCGCTTAGACAAAGTCAAGCAAAACATAGTACAATCTACATTGTATTAAATTAAAATTCTTCCCAAGTTTTTTCAAATAATTCATATTTATCTTTCGTTACAACTATATTTTTCGCGGTTCAGTATAAACGTGGCAATCTATTTTTCAAAGGAGTCAATATTGGAATTACCTTTCAACACCGACAGTAATATATGTACTACATTGTATTTAGTTTCCGAGAGAATTAATTGTTCCGCAATACTTTTACTTTGATAAGTTTCCAAAAATGAACGACATTTCTTCAATCGTGAGAGTTACATGTTTTGTTGCGAGCCTCTAAATAGTGATTTGCTTATATTACCGTGAATCCCAAAGTAACTGCTTTATTGTTTCAACATTGCTTTTACAGAATGTACAGAATGGGCTATCTGGACTTGGACTTGTACTTAAATAGAAACTAAAAATGGGTGGCAATTGACTCCGAGGCCTTGCATACCCGGTCAGGGCTGGACCACCAAAATGCCCATAATTGCCACTTAACCACGGATCCAATGAATACAGCTTAAGTAGCGATCGCTCGAGGTACCGGCCATGTGTCTGATATATTTATATAAACAATGCATGCCCAATGTTTCATTACCACTCATTATGAAGTCTACTACAAACACTTGACCCATGTTGCTTTAATTTTCACATATTATGTAACACCACACCACTGTCACCAGTGACTACATCACCATGCCTAAACCCACCCAATCCACCTCACTGTCGTCCACTACATGCAACCTAATTAATACCACCAAACTTACAACCATGTAATGTTGTTACCGCTCCTACATGTATATATCTAGTAAATATTGTTGGAACGACCAATGGCATCATCTGATCTAGTCGTGGATACTGTTAGACCAGTTTTGCCAGTTAATGACCCATTTTACAAATGGTAGTAAATCGGTTGTTAACATTGACACCTATCCATTTGTCTGACATTTGTTTCCATTCATATATTTTTTTGTTGCACTTCCAGTGCTTTTGTTTGTGATGTGGCCACTGGTTCAAACCGTCCTTTGGGGCGGTTCAGATGAGTGATCGCCTCGGGAATTTTGTCTGGGGAGGTAGGCTAATGTCGTCGGATTGGCGAATGGATGGGTGTCTGGTACAGCATGTCCTATGCTACTGTAACGGAAACATTACAAGTGCACCTTTTATTTCCTGGACATATTCCATGAAATGTGTTGCCACGACCCGGGGATCATTGTTGGAGTTGGCTACCCTGAGCCAAAGCACACGACGTGAGAATCTGAAAGTGTAGAGTTGGTATTGTACGTTACTGTACCTTTATAGTATACAGTTATTTCATTGCCAGTTAGGTAACAATTGAAACTATTGCCAGAGGTGATGTGGACGACCCAAGGCACTACTGCACAAGGCAGAAAGCCGATGGCAATACATGTAGTGCCACGGGTCGTCCACAGCACCGAGGGGCAATAGTCACTGTGTTGACTGTTATCCAACTGGCAGTGGCATAACTGTTTTATTACACAACGTTAATGAATTTG
>JBEVXV010000461.1:0-3871 GCA_040505915.1 Sedimenticola sp.
AGCATGGCACAAGCGTAGGCCGGGCTGCCCCAAAGGAGGGAGTCGTGGTCGGGGCTTGAAGCTCCGGCAATCTCTTCAAAGCGGAAGCTATCGATCTCATCCCCCTGACGTCCATAGGGGAGACGCAACAACACCCGGGGAAGCGCCAATCCTATCCAGGGAGCAACAGAACTCCCCCGCAAGGCCTGCCAAGACTGTTCACTCTCTCTCTCCAGACCTTGCCAGTTATCCGCTGCCGGACTATCTACCAATGAGGAGCATCCCAATATCGCTGGTGAAGCAGCGGCCAGGAATGGAGCGCCAGCATGTGATGCAATGGCACCCAGGGCTGCCAATAGCGTTGTCTCCTCTCTATCAGGCCCAAAGCGATAGTCACCAGTAAGGAGAGACCAAGATTCCCCTCCCTGGGTTCCAACACCCTGCTCCACCAGCAATCGATAGAGTCCCGAGTTTTCCATATTCTCCCCAGCGTCAGCTACATCCGCCGCTAACTCCTCTTTGGAGAGATCCAATAGATAGAGCTTTAGCTCCTCACCGGTCTCCAGACCACTGACCAGACGATAAACCGATCGCCAGGCTGATTCCAGAGCCTGAAATGCCGGCTCATGGAGCAGACCCCGCATCTGGCTGCTTATGGCATCATCCACCGATGAGATGTAGGCCTCCTGCTGCTGGGTATCCTGCCGCACCACATGGGGAGCGACAATGTCGCGGATAAACTTATCGACACCTGCGGCCTGAACCGCTGTCACTACTTCCGGTTCACTTGGCGCCTTGCCCAGCAACCGTTGGAACATATTATCGTCGTTTTCCTGTTGCTGTGAGGCAGTCGGCTCATTGTCGGTGGGCTCCTCAGCCGACACTGTATCAAATTTCAGCTCTGCTGCTGCCTGGGGAAAAGTTGCCGGATTTGCCAATCTACTACGCAGTGATCTGAGAGACTTGAACAGCTCCAGACGTTGGTAGAGAGCATCGGGGTGAAAATCATCCAGTTCTGTAAACTCTACACTCTGTGTCGATGCCCCGAGTGGTAACTGCAGACTTGGCCGATAGCGCTCAATCAGAGTCTCAAAATTATCTATATCTACTGCCGACAGTGGACAGGCAGCGAGACTCTCCCCTCGCTCCATTACACCACGGTTAGCCCGGCCGCTGAAATCCCCCATCATGAGAATTCGCATAGCCCCTTCACCACGTTTCTTACCTGCAGCATCAGCTGTTGAAAATCCGAACTCAAACTCCATTCGCCCCGGCATTTCACCCTCCTTATTTAGAAACCCAGTATCATTGTAGCCCCTTGGTTTACTTCTGTAGTCAATTTACCAGATTAACGACGCCAGTAAATCTCTTATCGGTGTGGGCAAAACTCAGCAAGATAATATAGACTCACTCACAGGTGTTAACGTTAGGGAGGCATACCAACGTGCCAATTATTCAAACAGAAAGAGAGGTTTCCATCTCCATCCCCTCCCTGGGGGAGGACGTACTGGTCTTCCAGCGCATGGACGCCAACGAAAGTCTCAGCGAACTCTTCAATTACGAGTTGGAACTGTTGAGTGAAGATGGAGAAATTGACTATGAATCACTTCTCGCCGAAACCGCCACCGTAACCCTGCTGAAGGCTGACGGTTCGAAACGCTTCTTCAACGGCCATATCACCAACTTCTCCTATGCTGGCGCCCAAGACCGCTTTAGCCGCTATCGTGCCACCCTGAAGCCCTGGCTCTGGTTTCTCTCACGCACCGCAGATTGCAAGATATTTCAGCAAAAGGCGGTTCCTGACATCATCAAAGAGGTATTCAAGGAACATGGCTTTTCGGGAGATGTCAGGGATGCCTTGATCGGCAGCTATCACGAGTGGGAATACTGTGTGCAGTATCGGGAAACCGACCTCAACTTTGTCAGCCGACTGATGGAACAGGAGGGGATCTACTACTACTTTGAACATAAAGAGGGCAAACACACCCTGGTACTGGCCGATAACGTCAGCACCCACGAGAGCGTGAACGACATCCCCTACTTTCCCCCCGATGTGCATAATCGCCGCGAGGCGGAGCACATCGAATCCTGGCTACTGAACTCAGAGGTACAGCCGGGCAGCTACCGGACAGACGATTTCGATTTCGAAAAACCCAAGGCCCAACTGGAGAGCAACTCCTCCAGCCCGGCAGCTCATTCGCGGGCCGATGGGGAGATATATGACTACCCGGGTGAATACACAGAGACTTCGGATGGAAGCAACTATGCCAAGATTCGTCTTCAGGAGTTGCAGGTCCCCTACGAGATCGCCGCCGGCAGTGGCGATTCCCGCGAGATCACTGTCGGCAGCCTGTTTACCCTGGAGCAATTCCCGCGAGAGGATCAGAATCAGGAATACCTGATCACCTCTGCCGAGTACCAAATCTGTTCCGATGACTATATCTCCGGTGCAGACGCAGGCACAGCGAAGATATATAGCTGCCAATTTAACGCCATGAACGGGAAAAGGGACTATCGTCCGCCACAGCTGACGCGCAAGCCGGTGGTTCGGGGCCCCCAGACCGCCATGGTGGTGGGCCCTTCCGGCGAAGAGATCTGGACGGACAAATATGGACGGGTCAAAGTGCAGTTTCACTGGGATCGCCTAGGCAAGAACGACGAGAACAGCTCCTGCTGGGTTCGCGTGGGCCAGCCATGGGCGGGGAAAAAGTGGGGCGGCGTCTTCCTGCCCCGTATCGGCCATGAGGTGATTGTAGATTTTCTCGAAGGCGACCCGGATCGCCCCATCATCACCGGCAGTGTCTACAACGCCGAAACCATGCCACCTTATGAACTCCCCGCTAACAAAACTCAGTCAGGCTTCAAGTCCCGCAGCAGCAAGGAGGCTAGCGCCGACAACTTCAACGAGTTGCGCTTCGAGGACAAGAAGGGTGAGGAAGAGGTCTATTTTCATGCCGAGAAGGACTTCAACCGGGTAGTGGAGAACAACGACACCCTCAAGGTCGGCTTCGAAGACAAAGACAAGGGTGACCAGACCACCGATATTTTTAACAACCAAACCCTGAATGTAGGCTGCTCAGAATCGAGTGACGGTAGCCAGACCACTACGGTCTTTAAAGACCGCACTTTGAACGTAGGCTGTGCACAAAGCAGTGGCAGCCAGACCACCGAGGTATACAAGGATCGTTCAGCCAGCCTGGAGACAGGGAATGATGCGGTTCAGGTAAAAATGGGTAATCGCACCATCAATGTCGATCTGGGAAGTATCTCTGAAGAAGCGATGCAGTTTATCGAATTGAAGGTCGGTGCCAGCAGCATCAAGATTGAACCAGCCAAGATCACCATCAAATCGGTGGCAATTCTGATTGAGGCTGATGCCACGCTTGATACAAAAAGTACCATCACCACAATCGATTCCAAGGCGACTCTTGAGGCGAAAAGTCCTATAACAACGGTAAAAGGCGACGCAGTCCTGACACTCAAGGGCGGCGTGATCATGATCAACTAAGGAAAGCGGCAATATGACCCAGTTGGAACTCAAGAAGATATTGGCGAAAACCGCAGCTGAAGTGTGCATGCTCTATGAGCTGGATGAGGTGACCGCTTCCCTGTTAACTGATGAATCCACTCCGGTTCAACTGCTCACGCACCTCATCGAAAATGAAAAGTTCCCTGAGGCAGTACACTTTATGGCTTACGCCCTACCCAAACGCGAAGCCGCCTGGCTCGCCTGCCTTGCCGCACAAGGCACACTCGGTGATGACTCCCCCAAAACGGACAAAGAGGCTGTCGAGAAGGCTGAAAGATGGGTCTATCAGGCGACTGAAGAGAACAGGCAACTGGCCGTAGCGGCTGCTGAAACAACTGGCTTTAAAACCTCCGCAGGCCTAGC
>JBEVXV010000462.1:0-2394 GCA_040505915.1 Sedimenticola sp.
GGGTTGCCGCCATATTTGCTCGGATTGGGTTGAGGTCAACATACCCCATGCAGGTGAGAAGAGCCGCTTCATCCAGGAGCGCCTGGCTTTTGAAGCGCCCCTCCCAGAACCTGCCGGTGCAGTTGTCCTCTTTATTGGCTCTACGGGCCAGGTGCTCATTCAGACAGCGCATAAACCAGGAGATGTCACAGAGACGTTCACGCCAATCTGCGAATATCTGGTGAACTGTGTCAATCTCAGCCTGCGTGGTAGTCTCCTCCCAGTGCGTATCGAGTGACCAGTGCCGGCAGTGAGAAGAGCTGTCGCCACCGTTCCATTAGCTCGATTTCTGTCCAGTTATCAACGGCTTGCCGGTCAATACGCAAAACGAGGTGATAATGTAATGTGAAGTTTATAATTATGTGAAGTAGATAGTATCAATCTGCATTATTGTGGGTGTTTTCGCCGCTCGCACGGTTATTCACTTCACATAATTTGAGTTCCTTATCCGGCGTGTTCAGCCGCTGAACAGTGCTTGATGTCACATGGCAGGGGTGGTGGCGGACATACAGAAGGGTAATTCGGGATTTTTGGGTACACCAAGACTCACAATTATGTGCAGCAATAATGATGGGTTGCCAAGATAATACTAATGAAATCAATGGCAAGACAACACCTACTGCACATAATTTAGAACTTCACATTACATTATTTATGTGGAGCTCCACATAAATAATGGTTAGACAAAACAGTGTAGGCGGCGATATCTATGGCAAACAGAGATGAGAGTTCTGTCAGCCGGTCAACCACCCACTGCTTCCTGTGCTCGTAGTTCTTGCCGGTAAGTGAATCTTCACCACAGAGAAAGGCGCGACGTACACAGCGGCTTATGCAGTGGTAGTAGGGGGTGCTGTCCAGACAGATGAGGGCTTTTCTTGGTTTTGGCATGTCGTTCCCTGGCTTGCGTAGGTTCTATATACGTACTATTTACTGTAGCACGCGGTGAGCATATGTCAAATGGTGGGTGTCCTTGTCCACGTATTGTCCATTGTCCACCTCCACCACTCATCACAAAGAGCAAGAGTTAATGTAACTATTCAGCACTATGCTGTAACTGTTCAGATTGCCCCTAAAATTCGTCAGTTCAAGGCACAAAATGTGAGTTTACAACTGTAAATGATCATTTCGTAACGCAGAAATGACGGATTTTAGGGGTGAGCTGAATAGTTACCCTTTTTTAACTATTCGTCTTACGTCTTCTAGTGATTAATACACCCACACCCAAGCCGGACATCAGTAAAAGGAACGAGGGCGGAACGGGTACTGCGGTTACAACTAAAACAGGGGTGATTTCAACAAAGAACCCGTCCGCAAAACTACCTTGAAGTATCCCATTAGGATCCACGGGATCGCTGGCCGGGTATGGATATATGAATTCTAATTCCCCTTGAAAAGTAGCCTGACTAATAGTGGTGGTATCAGAGTCAATATAGCCAGAATACATTAAGTCACCTGACACAGCTACAGAATGGGTCATATTAAGGTTGTGTCCTAACTCATGGGCCAGTAATACAGGATTATAAGATTGAGATAGTGAATCGACAACAAGATCGTTCCCTCCAACTTCACCACACCCTCCATAATCATGAATGGTGCCACCACAGGCACGAAGCGAATCCACAAAGAACGCATTGACAGTCTTCACCCCACCAGAATGATTATTCCAAAGAGAATAAAGATCATTGGTACTATTAATCGTCAACAAATCAGGCGCAACAAGCTCAATGGTTGGGTTAAAACGAATATCTATGGAAAAATCACCATCAGCGGGCCAATATTCCTTAAAAATCGTCTGACCGAATATCGAATCCATGAAAGCTTCGTCATACGATACAAAAGCAGCTTGTGCTGTAGTCCCCAGCGTCATGGCACACATCAGTGCCAAAAAAAATAATTTCTTCATTTCATGTCTCCCTTTCTGTTCACCATTTATTTTCCAGTAATTTGGTTAAAACCACCGTCTTTAGACGGTGACTTTGATCTTAATGATTTGACTCATGCACGTTTATGAAGGTGCGTGGTTGGTGACTTTAGTCATCAGCACCGAATGCGCTAACCCACCTACTTCAGTAGGTGGTAGTTGAGTTTATATACCCGCTTATAAAAACAGACCAAGCTACATCGGCCCCCTGCCAGCCCCTGAATCCATGCCATTATTCTCCTCCTTCACCAGTTCCATACGAGTTATGCCTCTTATTCTTACCTTTAAATATCACACCTGTCAATAATCGGCACGCTTTCCCAAATAACCAAAGGAAATAACCAGAATAACCAAGACACCCATCAAAATAACCTCCACCAATCACCCCCAAGATGAGCCGATAAAAACGGATACTATTTGGCTTATCTGTCTGG
>JBEVXV010000463.1:0-5222 GCA_040505915.1 Sedimenticola sp.
TACCGCTACCAATCCCCCTTAATTGATTGATTGATTGAGTGATTGACTTGCCTAGGGAGCATACGGTATCTCCTTGAGAATCACCGGGACGTTACAAATTTGGTGGCAGCGTTGCGGATAAAAACAAATCAGTTTAAGCCTTAACGTACCCTTTCTCAAGAAGTAGTTACCGTGCTGATAGCAACTTGTGACGTGTTTACACACGGAATTTGTCAAAATACGTCACATCACAGTGGGTAATCTGTACCGCGTTTAAAAGTGCCTCGTGAGCATATATGTTATTTCAATTGTAATTTTGGTACGTGTTGGTTCACTAGACGTGTTCTGGTAAACCTCTTGATATAGCAGCCCCTATATCCTATACATTTACAAATATCCGTCCCAAATATGGCATCTATTGAATATATTGACGAGGATGATCTTGAAAACATATTTGGCAGCGAACGAGAAGGTTGTACGTCCCTAATCCAACCCAACAGCCTCGGAACAGATTTCCCGACCTTCTCCTTCGACCAAACCGCTAATATACCCGATACTTCCAATTGTGAAGTTAGTCACAGATCCCCATGTGACAGAGAAAATACAATAGAGTCCAGATCGGTGATCGATCTCGATAGAACCAATAAGTATGGCGACGATCAAAATGATGAAGATTTACGTGCCGAGATATCAGCTCTTAAATCGCAGTTTAACAGATTAGAGTTGCGAGTCGCAACTGACCCACAGGCTTCCGTATTTTCTACGGAGCGAGAAACTGAAGTCAATATGCGTGATGGAAATCACCAGGCCCGACAAAATCAGTCCTATCACTCGCCGCGGGTGAATGAAATCCAACGTGATAGATTGGCATATGAGCCATATCATGAAATATCACGTCCTACCAGGCTCGACTATGAACCGACATTTATTCCCCAGAATAATAAATCTGAATTAGTAAAAATAAGCACTTATGACGGAACAGGCAATTGGCATGATTATTTAGTGCAATTTGGAATTGCAGCTCGCGGGAATAATTGGGACTATGAAACACAGGCGATAAAATTGGCGTGTAGTTTGCGTGGTGCTGCACAATCAATTTTAAGCGAACTCGACTCTAGATACCACACTGATTTCAATGCGTTAGTTTCAGCTTTAACAGATCGGTTTCAACCCCCAAACCAATCGGCACTGTATAAAGCGCAAATGAAACAACGCATCAGAAGAAAAGACGAGCCCCTCCCTGAATTAGCTCAGGATATTAAGCGTCTGACACGGCTTGCCTATCCATCTATACCTAGTGACCATAGGCAAGATATAGCTCTAGACTACTTTATTGAGGCAATAAATGACTGGAATCTAGAGCAATTTATTACAATGAAGGAGCCCCAAACAATAGAGGAAGGCCTTCGAATCGCAATGAAATATGAGGCAGCGAAATTTAGAAACGGCCGCCGGGCGGCCATACAAGTAGTCCAAACGCAGTCAGAAATCTGCAATGGAATTAATGTTGACTACCAAGACAAGTTGTTTAGACAATTTTCCGATGCACTGTGGGAAATAAAAAGTATAAATAAGAAACTAACTAAAACTGTAGACACTAACACTCAGGTACCCGAACAACGTGTGTGTTATAGATGCCACCAACCTGGCCATATTTCGTATGATTGTCCAAATCCCAGGCACCCCCGAGTATGCCAGTATTGCAATCAGCAGGGTCATTTTCTCGACACATGTCCCTATAACACTGATATTACTCCTGGGTATACCCAACCTAATTTTAATTCTATTCGCAACCACGAGAGTCGTCTAGGTAGAAGTTTACCCCAACCATCGCCTAAGCCTAAAGGCTATCGAAACAAAGGTCCTTGCAGAACGAGAGAAACCTTTGGCGACATTAGAATTATTAACGATAAGAAAGAGCCGGTAGCGCGTTCAAAAGTAAAATCAACAGAACTACGAATCTGCCATTACTGCAAGGAACAGGGTCATCTAAGTTACACATGTCCAAAGCGTAGACCAGTTATATTATGCTATATTTGCTGTGATACTAGTCATAAAGCCCGTGCGTGTCCGTACAATTCGGGAAATTAGATTCCAACCATAAGCGACCACGCCCACCCAATTAACACTAAAACAAACAACCGACATTTGATTATGGAAATAGAAGTGCACGAGGTTGAGTAGGCTCGACGCATGGTTTGAGCATGGCCAATGGTGATGTCAGCGTGCCACTAGGCAATGTAACTCGGCCCTAAAACTTAACGATACTGACATACACCATGTTATGACCACTGCACCAGCTAATACTACCCGTGAAAACGTACAACCTGCCCGGCGATTTTACCATGGTAAGCCCATCCTGTCCACCTGAAGATATTGGCCGCGTTGGGAGACGATCGAGTAAGAACCAGGCTTGACACAAAAATGCACAGACGATGGAAGACAGTTAAAGCTATGAGAGCTGTGATGATAATGACGATAAAGCAATCCCGAGGACAGAAAAACCACGGAACGGAATAATCTGCAGTCGACGTGCCTAAATGAAGTGAAACAAACATTAGTAGTATAGGATGTCACTATTGATCGCAAAAACTGAACTTATGTTTTCTATAGACTCGGTCAGCGTGATATTGTTATAAGAAAACTTGGATGTGACCGGCGATCGATTATATTATGGAGATATCGTGAAAAGTTAACAACAATGACATGTTTCTCACGGGCGATACTAATAAAACGGAACACATTCTGTTAAGACGTGCATAAATATACACAAATACAGATATAGCAGTATCATGCCTTTGCTACCGTTGTATCTGTAATGGTTTAGTATTATAAGGTTAAAATCATGGAGTATTAAGGTCATGTGTCTACAATAAACTATGTATGTACATGTAGTTTATGATCTTGTTTGACTGTCATTTATTTTTTCTGTGTGATATACGAGCATATGGTGTATGAGAGTCTGTGGCCACAGAGTGAGGATGGGTTGTATGGTGACAATGAATATGAATATCTATGAATATTATGTATTATCTTTCTATGTAGACACTTGAACTTACATCCTACATGATTAATTACGGTTAGGGTGGTCAGGTGTAATGGCCAATAGGAGTAAATAATTCTGGTGGCGAACTAGCCTGGTAAGTATAAACAAAGAGACACAAATGAGCTAATTCATGTAATACCAAATGTAACAGATAGAAAGGTTGTACTGCTGATATCCTCGACTTGAGTTTTACATGGGTAATGTGGATATGATTATTGTATGTAATACTGATCAGTATCTGAATGTTTCCCATTGCGGGTATCCTATTGATATCCAGGTTTCCGTTAAAAGTTTTATTCAGATATTACTTTCCCTTGTTCACTATATATTACACGAAGACGGGAAGGGTGATCGGAATTCTGGATACCAATGGCGTCATCATTGATTAACATTCATATACCATAGATAAGTTAGTACATGTACTAGTATTCATAGTTTATGCATGCATATATATGTATTAGGCGGACGCTTTGCTTTAGTGTTACAAATGTCATTTTAGATGTGAGAACCAAAGTACAACATATTGTTTGTTCCAATGCGTGGCAATCAGTTGTCAACGTGATGTATTTTTTTCTATTCTCATTCTATGATTGTGTAATGACTTGTATGCTTTCTTGAGAACGTGAAACTTTTGTATGCACGATGGGTATCCATTCGCAGCTGCTACCGAATACTATAGGTAGTGACTAGGTCTTGAAATATCTCGGTTGCGTACATAATGCTTCATTCATCTGTGCTCAATTTTGTCATGGTTGCAGCCAAGGAATCTGAAAGGATAAAATATAACGTGGGCAGTGCACAGATAGCCTAAATTATGCAGAGTATATGTACGTGCGGCTTTTGATCAAGATGAACCGTGACGTTTCAAGACATATATACATCGTAACCTGCCTCAACTACGTTTGCTAACAAGGCGATTTTCTTGTGGGTGAGAAATGATGCACAATTGATTTTAGTCAAATTCTGAAAGTATCAGGATTATATTTTTCATCTGTAAATGTATTTGCATTTGTACTGCACGATTTTCATGTCTGCAGGACAATAATCATTGTGTAGTGAAATGGACTTGAATAAGGACATTAATGGTAGATTTCATCAGTGTATGGTATAATCACACTGTTAAGGAATGTGACTAATTGATAACAGGCCACTGCAAGTAATATTTATGTATTTGTTCAATGTATGATAACGTTGAGTTCGAGGACGAACTCTTGTCGAACAGGCGGGGTAGTGAAGCGACCCAGAGGTGTCCCTGTAATGTTCATTTTTATAATCCCATTTCGTGTTTACACAATTTTTGGGCAACTGTGCACGACTCTCATTTCATCAATATAACTTACCATTATTCATCATTCATGCCGGACGATTGTCCGAAGTTCATAGTTTATTGTCATCATCTTCATACACACTGACATCCTTTTATCCATTTATATTTCTAAATGTTTGTGACACAGTTCTCCGTGTATTGAATCTGTCCGCCATATTGAACTTGTATGTAATCGGCGATACCCGGATGTTTCACCTTGACATTCCAACCAATCCACTGTATGGGAACCTGGACACATTGTACAGTGCGGCCAATGAAAATGAGTAGAGCGAAATGTGTCCACTGTGCCCAATCAGAAGGTTGGATTCGTGGACAAACTGTCCAGGCGTCCTACCAAAAGTCTATAAAAGGGACGCAGAAGTCGCCGAAGTCGACTTCTGTTCCGAGGCACTGAACATAGACTTACCTTGCAAGCCCACTCCCCGTCTCGTTCCACATGCAGGTTAAGATATTTAAGTTAGGGTTTCTGTGGCATGTGTTTCTTCCCCGCTGGTAATCTATCAGTTGGATTCACACCACCAGGAATATGTCCTTGCAGTATTACTGTCCCATTACCCCACCCACATCCTTCCAATAGATCCCCGTCCGAGAGTTTCAAACTCTCATAACACAATCCTTGTTAAGCACGAGTTTAAAGGCAAATATAAATAGGAGGTAATTTAATCAGATACAGACTGGTTTGCCATAGCCTGGATATGGAGGGCGAAACCAGCTATATATTAAAGGTTACCAATTAAGGTGACAAATACTCCGATCAGATGCACTGATTTACCATAGCCGAGAGACGGAGGGTGAAATCAGTGGCAGGGCTGATTTGGATGTGTACTTGAAGACGTACTGATTTACCATAGCCGAGCGACGGAGGGTGAA
>JBEVXV010000464.1:0-4700 GCA_040505915.1 Sedimenticola sp.
GAAAAGCAAGACAGTATGTGTAAAAGCATAAAACATGTGTATTCGGCAGCTAACAATAACACAGACATGATAAAGCTATTGTCCTATAAATCAATAGATCTGGAGGCCCGCTCAAGGAGAAACAATCTAGTATTCAGGAACATTCCGTATCGCAAGGGGGACAACTGCTTCGAACTTATTAGAGAATTTCTATGTTCCATTTTAGAGCTAGACGGAGATAACACATATTTAGAAAGGGCACATCTCTTTGGGTATAATAGACGTGATTCCAGTAGACGGGATATTATTGTGAGTTTTCGTGACTTTCATGACACCTCTCGTATAATGAGCAGAGTTGGGCATTTGAAAAACACGCCCTATTTCGTTGATAGAGACTACCCGAACGAGATTGTTGACGCACGAAAACGGCTATGGGGAAAGTATAAGGCTGCCAAGGCGGAAAGTCGTCAGTCGGGTGCAAACGTGAAACTGATATATCCAGCCAAACTATTAATAAATGGGGAGGTTGTACACGACGAGTTCCCTAACTGGTACGAGATCATGCGGGGCACTAGAGACAGAAGCTTCAGGCATGTACATTATGATAAACCTGTCAGTTCCGCGGAATCTCGCTCATCTACGCTCAATTCTGTACCGGCTAATTCAGATGCAAGTCGACATGGTTCACAAATTTCCCCTGAGTACGCCCCTACTACGTCAATGAGAGCGGTGAGACCTGATGTGGCATACAGTTCGGTGGTACAAAGTAGGCCGGAGGCTCCAACTACAGCTCAGTCGACAGTTCACCACGATAATACACACCATTCCACCGTCTTTCCCGCCGTGTGTCCCCCGCCTATAAATACAACCGGGAATTATATGCAAGTGTCACGTGATATAGACCACATACAGTCAGAGTCGGGAACCATGCCGATCACACAGGGTACCAGCGATACCGCCCCCACGCGTACACAGACGGAGGCTCTCCAATTGACCACGCCCAAAGTCGCCACTGAACGCATGCGCACTCCGATATCGAGTAAATACGCTTCGCCAATTGTGCAACAACCATCGATTTTTCGATCGTCTGCCCCATCAAACGTTCCGATAGCTGCCGCTTCTTCAGAGGTTCTACAACCTAGTCGTCCAAAAGATGTACCGCTAATTGTGCAACAACCATCGATTTTCCGATCGTCTGCTCCATCTAACGTTCCGACAGCTGCCATTTCTTCTGAGGCTCTACAACCTGGTCGTCCAAAAGATGTACCGCCAGTTCGTAACACCCGCAATTCTCGTGAACAGACCAGACGTGCTCGCTCACCGAAACGGAAGACAGACAATCGGTCCCAATCGTCTGCACGTGCCACGCGCGGACAAACCAGACCCAGTAATCGTGCTCAAAGGTCAGATAGCTTTGACATGCGGCGAAATATAGACAGTGACTGCTCGTCGGAGGAAAGTGACAGTTAGGATGATTGGGAGAAGGGAACATTACACTTTACACTATTAAATATTCAAGGGCTAGTTACTCGACGAGTAAATAAATTGCAATCAAATGAACTAATCGAATTATTCGGTAAGTCACACATAGTTATGATGACTGAAACTTGGGCAAATGATTTCTCAAATTTACATGTAGATGGTTTTACATATTATAACATTAATAGATATGAACGTAAAGCTGGGAGTAAACGTGACTCCGGTGGTATTATTATTTACATTAAAAATTCGCTTATTTCATCTGCATCAAATACACTTTATAAGAAAGATGGAGATGACATTTTATGGCTCAAACTAAATGGCAACATGCTAAATTGTGAACAGGATATATATCTATGTTTATGCTATGTATTACCATCAGGTACAAGTCGCCAGACGATGGTCGAGTCTAATATATTTGACCGCATTCTAGACACAATGGTCGAATTAGACAGTAATACTAATAGTAAATGTCGATTTTTAATCTGTGGCGACTTTAATGCCCGCACTGCTACTGATGCTGACTTCGTTCTAGATGATACAGCTGAACACATTAGCGTACTACCCGATGATTATATATCCGACACTTTTATTCCACGTTTCTCTAGAGATATAGTTAGACCAAATGATAATGGAATTTCACTTTTGTCTTTTTGCAAACAAACGGGCCTACGAATTATGAACGGCCGTGTTGGTAGTGATGCTGGCATCGGGGAGTACACATATGTTGGATACAACGGTAGAAGCCTAATTGATTATATTATTGGTCCCAGTGATATGCTAAGTCAAATAAAATATTTCGATGTAAAAAGTCCAAATATTTTGTCTGACCATTGTGCTATACAATTTGCTTTACAAAGTAGTAATGTGAACATGGACGGTGATTATGATAACGAACAGTATTTACACATAAATGCCAAATATGTATGGAATTATGATTATGTAAATGGTTACTTACAGAAGTTAAATTCTGCTGATATATCACTTAAATTACATGATATCAATAATAGTTTACAACAATGTCAAAGTTCTGCAGACATTGACATATGTATAAACAGTATTGGTGACCTGTTTGAGAATGTATGTTCTGAGTTTAAACGAAAATTACCCAAAGTGTCCAATAATACAAATAAATATCATAGAAGGAATGATAATAATACATGGTTTGATAACGATTGCGATAATAAAAGAATCATGTTTTATCAAAAATTAAATACATATCGTGCTAGTCAGTCGGATACAGACAGAACTGAAATGACAAAAGCACGATCAGAATATAAATCTGCTATTAGAACATGTAAGTATCGTCAAGACAAACAGAATACTATAAAGTTAGAAAATGCGCGTTTGAAAAATGCAAAATTATATTGGGCAATGTTAAAGGAATCTACACGAGTAAATTCACCGACGATTCCTTTAAGTGCATTCGAAACGTACTTTAAAGCTGTTAACAATCCAGAGGATCCGTTTTTTCAACCGGATGAAGATACATTATACTTTAATGAACGGTTTCAAAATAATGAACTACATACAATGTTTGCCGAGCTTGATACGCCAATAATTCGTTCAGAGATAGTATTAGCTATTAAACAGTTAAAGACGGGTCGCAGTGGAGGTCCAGATCTACTATTGAACGAATTTTTTATATATGGTGGACAGACATTGCTTCCTGTCTTGACCACATTATTTAATACAACTTTTAATAACGGATATTTTCCGGCTTCGTGGTCTGAAGGACATATTATTCCTTTGCATAAAAAGGGCAATCTCAATGAAGTTGACAATTATCGGGGGATCACACTGTTGAGCACATTGGGTAAATTGTTTACCAGAATTCTGAATAATAGACTATCATCATGGGCCGAAAATTATAATATTTACATAGAAGCACAAGCGGGTTTTCGCAAAGACATGGGAACACGTGACAATATTTTTGTACTTCATGGATTAATTACACACATGCTGAATACTGGGAAAAAGCTATATTGTGCTTTTGTAGATTTCTCAAAAGCTTTTGATTACGTAGTACGGGACAACTTATGGTTAAAGCTTATAAAAATAGGTGTTAGAGGAAAAATGTTACATATTATTAAATCTATGTACTCAAATGTAAAATCACGGGTTAAGGGCAAAAATATGTTAAGTGACGAATTTTCTTGTGTACTGGGCGTGCGTCAGGGTGATTGTTTATCTCCATTCTTATTTAGTATATTCATAATGATATGGAAATAGAATTTGAAACAAACGGTATAGCTGAAATAAACATAGGTATGTTAAAGTTATTCATTTTACTGTACGCCGATGATATAGTATTTTTTGCAGATTCCGAAAACGGAATGCAGAATGCTCTAAATTTTCTTTCAGAGTACTGCCAGAAGTGGAAATTGAAAGTTAATACAACTAAAACGAAGATAGTAGTTTTTCGGAAAGGTGGCATGCTTCCTAGAAATCTACATTTTTATTATAATGGAAGCGAGATAGAAATTGTTACGAAATTTACATATCTTGGAATTGTCTTTACACCTGGCGGCTCTTTTAAGGAAACACAATCTCTTCTTGCCGGACAGGCCCTAAAAGCTATTTTTAAGCTAAACTCATACCTATATAAATTTACAGACATTACACCTTTACATAGATTACAATTATTTGATAAACTCATAAGTCCGATATTAAGTTATGGATCGGAAATATGGGGTTTTGTTGCAGGACAGCAAATTGAGAAAGTACATTTACAGTTTTGCAAATCATTATTGGGCGTAAAGAAAAGCACACAGAATGATTTTATATATGGGGAACTAGGCCGCACACCGCTTATTATAGCACGACATATACATATAATTAAATATTGGTTTAAAATAATTGAAACGCCTGCTAATAAGTACAGAAAACAAATATATAACATGATGCTGACTGATATTATTGACTTGCCTACAAAAAGTAACTGGGCTTCATTGGTAAGAACCTTATTATCAAACTACGGATTTTATCATGTCTGGTTAAACCAAGGAGTTGGAAACGTACATACATTTTTATCAATTTTTAAGCAACGTTTAACTGATATTTTTGTCCAGCAGTGGCAATCTAGAATAAACGACTCAAGTAGAGCATTATTTTACAAAAACGTTTGTGAATTTAAATTGCAGTACTATTTAAAAGATATAACAGTTATGAAGTTCAGGACTGCTTTTGCTCGACTTAAAGTTTCATCTCATCGACTGGCTATTGAATCAGGTAGATGGAAT
>JBEVXV010000465.1:0-5718 GCA_040505915.1 Sedimenticola sp.
TACGGCTCAGGCTTCGCCTTCGCCGTAAACCTAAATTTGAGACCATAAAACCTCCCACCACAGGCATTTGAAATTAATGTTATGGTGTATGTTAGCATTGCTCGACAATGTATCAACCGGAGATGGGTTAGCCAGGTAGGAAAGCGACTCGACACCTATTTTCCAGATTCGCCATTTCGATCAATATGTTGGTTATGTGAATGACTTTGATATCATTAGACAGATAAAGGCTTACTGTATGCTGTTGAATATAAAAACTATGTCGTTTCTTCATGGAATATCGACAAAAATGACCCGATTCAAACCTCGCTAACTCAGCGTAGCATGGCATGTATACACTTCCGGTTTTGATCTGATTGTAAGTCCGCAGTGAATATTACCTAGTTACGCGGAATGATCAGCTGATGACATCAAAGATGGAGGAGGGTGCAAGGGGGAAGATTTTTACCATAGCCCAAGAAGGCCATAATTTAATTGTCACGGGGCAATGTGGTACAGGAAAGACTGTCCTGATGCGGTAATGGTTTAAATTGACAAAACACGTCAGTGGGCCGACTTGTGTCCTCTGTGCCCATATATGGCACAATTAGTTGACCCTCGGCACTGGGATTCGTTGAATACATGTAGAAAAATACGATTTCAGAAAAAAATCGATTTAACAACACACTTGATGCAAAATACGGACGTTTTTTTCCTGCAGCGTTGCACAATGGCGTTGAACAGGCAGCGTTTATGTTGCCGCACTGGTTTATATCTGCACTATTTGCACTATTTATCTATCTATCTTCTTATAGATCTACTGCTCGAAAATATTGTTGTAATGATAAGCACCCAACAAATTTCATATTGATCATATTTTTATTGTAATGCACTGTTAATAGGTTTTTTCCGCAGATGGGCCGTTAACCACCATTCTATTCTAATCTTTCCGCAGCTGATTCAAATTCCGATATATGCACTGCGGAAGGAGCGCTGATCTGCGGAAGGAGCGCTATAAATAGAAATGCTCGGCCATTTTTTTTTTGACATACTGCCATACCCATATCGCGGGGATGTTTGGCCAGGGACTTATATATATAGAAAGTTCCGACCATACAGCAAAATTATACAAATTATGATATAAAATCACCATTTTATTACCGATTGGCATAAAACTTTCAGAATTAACGTATTTTATCATTATTTACATAAAGCCATAACTTTTTTTTAAGATTGTATACGAAATAAGCTTTTAATGCGCTCCTTCCGTAGCCGAATCCTCCTTCCGCGGAAGGAGCGCTCCTTCCGGTGTTCAGTCAGACCCATCGGTAAAACGTTGAATAGTGAATGTTTGAAGGGAAATAACTGCAGCTGTTTCTCAAGCCGACTTGGAACTGAGTTACCTTTCGTCCACCTAGTATTTTATTGTCCACACAAGCAGTGACACAAGGCGGTTTTTAAAGTGGTATTTTGGGAGATGACCACAACAAGCTGACTTTCGGTCCAATCTCATGACTGTTTGAAATCATCATTTAATGCATTGTATAATTATTAACGTATTTGTTCATAATAACTATTGTTTAAAGCAGGGACTTATATATACGTCTCTGTTTAAAGTAAAGTGGTATTTGACTTGACCAGCGACTTTTCAGTCAAGTGTCGAGAATCGAATCCTGGGCAAGGCATAAAAGTAGATACAAACAGGTAGCCGATCACACATTTGAAATTGTGTATAAGTTTATTATTAATTCCCAAATGATATTCCACATGTAGATCTACTTCAAATTCAGTGAGAAACGTAATAATAATGATGAAGCTTCACAAACCTCAGAATTGAGCACATTGATTTTTCGATGCTCAGCCATCAATCCATCAACGTCATATCCAGTTTGAAGTTTGTGAAAATGTTCATTGGCTAACCTAAGGACTGTAATATAGCCACTAAAACGTTGCTCATGTCTCAAACTCAGACTGAATCACATTGATTGGTTAATGTTCAGCCATCAAACAATATGTGTGATTCAGTCAGAGATGTGTGCATAAAGTTAAACATGACATGCATGTGAATATCCTGACCTCTAAGACGTGGTTCATGTCTCAAGCTCAGACTCGATCACATTGATTGGTTAATTATCAGCCATAACGTTTATAGACTAAACAATTACAAGTGAGGTATGAAAACATACATGAATATAAACCTTGGACATGTATGGAACGCCAAATCTACATAAACTCAAATAATTAGTGATCTCTCTAATTCAATTAGTGCTCTCTCTAATTCAATTAATGCTCTCTCCAATTCAATTTGTGCTCTCTTTAATTCAATGTGTGCTATCTTTAATTAAATTAGCGTTAGCTGTAATGATAATCAATAGAGAGAGCAGTAAATTAATTTGAGAGATCACTAATTGAACAAGAACTGCATCGTTATCACGAGGCTAATCCCCTCGCTGGCAGCCTTGACAGATTTTTTTTTATGTTCTAAAAATCAGTTTCACCGGCCGTAAAAATAAGTGGTGCATGCGTGGCACAGCAGCTTGCATAGATGAACATGGTTACCGAATATGACAGATATCGGTGAAGGGGTTAAACAGTTATAACAGAAACATTGGACCTAAACGCAGATGCTAAACCGAAAACTAAACATTTTGTGTGACATTTTGTTTCTAAACCAACCAACCAGTAACGAAGTAAGTCACGTACACGGACTACCGCTATATCACCTTCCGCCTATGGCGAGGGGATAATTAGAGAGAGCACAAATTAAATTAGAGATATCACAAATTGAATTTGAGAGATCACTAATTTAAGTTGAGAGAGCACTAATTGAATTAGAGAGAGCACAAATTATTTGAGTTTATGTAGATTTGGCTATGTAGATTTGGCGTTCCATAGACATGGCCCCTAAAACGTTGCGCATGTCTCAAACTCTGACTGAATCACATTGATTTGATCATTAACCAATTAACCAATCAATGTGATTCAGTCCGAGATTTGTGAGAGAACAGAACATAATTATGCATAACTATGACTTAGATCACAATAGGGAATTACCCATATAAAATCCACAAAGAAAAATGTGAAGAGCCATTGTAGTACATGTACATAATTATGTTATGGCACTTTCGAATCATGTGCCAGTTACGAAAAGTATCTATAGCCGTCATTAGTTTGTCACAAACAACTGGTAAGAAACTGTAATATAGTCTTTTTGTATGTGATGTGTAGTCAATATATTTTATGAAAAGAACCTAAATAAACCTGTGTGCTTGTTTTCGGATCCTGTACATTATAATATATTGTAATAATATTGTTTAAACTACATTCATTAAAAAAATGCAGCAAAAAAGATCTTCGTATAATAGACATTTTCCGATTAGGCGGAGATCGGTCGTCTGATACGGACCACGGACATCAATAGACCCTATGCTACCCATAGACTACCCTCCACATCGCATAAAGTATATAAAACTAGAAATGTGTCCATGGGACACGGATGTCCCCCAGGTGGCAGCCATCAGTACACGAAAAACAAAAACAAAAAAAACGACCGTTACAAAACACCTAAATGCAAAAGCGGGACGGACAGACGGACGGACCAGGGTAAAATATAATGTCACATATACATGTGTATTACGACTAATCACAAAATGCACTATAGCTGACCATATAAAAGTCGTGAAGATTCCCGCTAGGGAGAGAGTTTCATATCCTGCCACATGGTCTATAGTCAGTGTTTTCCAGGCAGTGGTTATTTCCCTTAGACCATTAATCTACTGAGAATATCCGATGTCGGCTTCAGATCTCCGATCTCCGCCTAATTGGAAAATGTATATTTGGCGGTTAAAGTCAGTCGAAATTGTGGAAAAGTATTTTCAACACGATGTTAGATGTGTGTGTGTGTGTGTCGTGAAAAGCTATTACTTGGTAGAAAGTTTCGTCTTCTTGGAACCTACGAAACATGTCCCACTTGCTCCGCTGTTTGCCTTGTTGGACACTGTGGTCTGTCCGAGACAGATTGCATTGACTGCTGGACCATACTGTTGTACCGTCGGATTTGTGTTGCAACCGTGATGTATGCCCCTCTGCTGACAGAAAAAGTTTTCTATAAGATCATAATTCAAGTATCCGGGGGTGAGTGTCGCACCGTCCAGTAGAACGGTGTCGCATAGCGACAACACCCCAAGAATGCAGGAATTTAGATCATCCCTGCATTCCTTCGAGAGCAAGTGCTTGGTTTCACACAATGTAATTGTGGACTTTACATGAGTTTCCCAGTTGTTAAAGTACGTCAACACCGAGCTCAACTCTGACAGCCTGGGGTCCCCCCTTTTAATGGGACGGTTGACATCATCAAATACATCAACCAGTACACTCGTGTGCTTTAACAGTTCAACGGTCGAGTTTAATCGGGCCGGGTTTCTACACGTTGAAGATTGCTGATATGAGCGCGTCAGGAAGAGCATATCTCTGTTGAGAACAGAGGTGGCTAACTCATTGCGCATTTTGGATACCGGAGTTAACTCTATGTGCTCTCGAGTTAGTTTTCTGTGTATCCGGAATCCAAATTGCCAATTGAAATTAGCCACCTCTTCAAAATGGTCCCACACGATCGATTGCCCTGCATTTACTAGATGCCTTCCTGATGCGTTCACATTGCTGATTCTACTTGACTCTATCCCATTGCGAATCTTTTTCAGGCAATGCTTGGCATCCTGGATTATGGCAATTTTATGAGATACATTGAAGATATCTGACGTTGTGTACTTTTGTTCTCTAGGACTGCCATTAAACAGCATGTTGGTGAATGATCGGTTGGCACTCCCACCATCCATCATGATATAGTCCGTGGTGAATCCATGGTCATCCAGTTGGTCGACACAGTCCCAAACATTGAGGTACACTTGATGGGCTGTGGCACTTGTTGAAGCAAAGTATGCAACTGGCCATCTGGAAACATAGGAAGAAAACAACCGTGTGGTGTAGCAAAGTATGCAACTGGTCATCTGGAAACATAGGAAGAAAACAACCGTGTGGTGTAGCTTCGCATAGTTGACTGATGTAGTAACTATTAGCACAGACATAATCAAAACCACTGTGTATACTTAATAGTTTGTCCGATGTATAAGATCTGGGCCCTGCATTCTGGCTCAGACACCCACGTGCTTATACAATGCGTAGCTCCGCACATACCTGGGCACTGGGTGGAACCATTTGGCGGAATTGATATTAAGGTTCCATGTCTAACGATAGCTGTTAAACTCATGCAGTTATAGAAGCGGGTGCGAGTCTCAACTGTGCATGGGAAACTGTACATACTTGATCAAAATATGCAACGGTGCAGTAACCCACTTTCAAGCACGCAATTACCTATATGCGCAATAAGTCTGGACTGCATTCAAAATTCCAAAATTAACCGGTATGTTACTGGGCCATTACTAGTTTGTCCGATGTAAGATGTAAAATACTGCACTCTGACACCCACGTGCATACCTAATGCGTCGCTCGCACATAACTGGGCACTGGGTGGAACCTTTTCCGTTCCATGCTATTAAGTCAGTATCTCTGGAAATTTCTGAAACATCCGCGTACCTAAATCCGGTTAATCCATGGAAGACAAGCTGTAGAATGTGGGTCGCCATCTTCACAGTCTTGCCATTGTTCTTGATGGTATCAATGTTGTTACATACACTTCCCATGTCAACCAGATCAGGTTATTCTAATTTCAGGACCGACTAT
>JBEVXV010000466.1:0-19956 GCA_040505915.1 Sedimenticola sp.
GGTAAGCACCCAGTTAACCACCCCTCAATGAGGGCATAATCTGCTCAGGATCAACATTCCACGGCAGTAAATCATCCAGAGGCTTCTCATCCCGCAAGTAGGAGGGTATCGCCTCAAATAACATTTTAAGGTACCAGTAGGGCTCAAGTCCGTTGGCCTTTGCAGTTTCCACCAGAGAATACCATGCTGCAGTGGCGTGGGCCCCTCGCTCACTTTTGGCAAAAAGCCATGTCCTTCTGCCCACCGCAATGGGGCGAAAGTGGCGCTCGGCCTTGTTGTTGTCCATGCTGAGACGCCCATCCTGGACAAAGACGATTAGCTTCGGCCATTGATTGTGGATGTAGATGAAGGCGGTACTCAATAGCCCCCCATAGCTGAGTGCTTGTCCCATATGGCTATCAAGCCACTGTCGAAGCTCACGCAGTTTTGGGCTGACTACCTGTTGTCGATAGCGTGTTCGCTCATCTGGCGGCCTCTCTTTTCCTTGGTTGTCGAGGTGATAGAGTTTTCCTATCAGCTTCATCGCCTGACGAGCGATATTGGCAGCACCAGGGGCACTGGATTTTGCTGCAGCATCAAATTTACGCCGTACGTGTGCCCAACATCCCAGCTGGATGATATCTTCGCGCTGTGCGGTGGCTCCGTATCCAGCATAACCGTCGGTCTGTAGGTAACCTCTGAAGTTTTTCAGTAGCTCACTGGCTACAGCCCCTGCACGGCTTGGGCTGTAGCTCATCAGTACCACGGGGATGCCTGAGCCCGTCACTCTAGACCAGATATAAGATTTCTGCTTCGCTGTACGATTCGGTTCAAGCAATACTTGAAGTGTAGTTTCATCAACATGAAGATAGTCCGCTTCATGGATTACCTGCTCAAAGGCGGCTAGCAGGGGGGTAATTAGTCGTTCTGCCGCTTTGATCATCCAATCAGCCAGCGTGGTGCTGGTGAAGGGAATACCGAACCGTTTCTCCATAATGCTGGCGATGCGGTTGGCTGGGAGACCATCAACGAATTTGCTGGTTCCTATCCATGCAAGCATGCCTGCAGAAGCCTGAGTGCGGGGTAGTGGAGGTGGTGGGTCGTAGGGTGCCGTAACGAGTGGTTTATTACAGTGACACCCACCATAGGTGAGGCGTACATGCTCCTCTATCCAAAACCTGGCGGGTTCCACATTATATCGCTCGGTAATCTCCTCACTCTTTATCTGAAGAAGATCGCCACAGCAGTCGCACTGCTGCTGTTGTTCGGTGAGACTGTGTTCAATGCGAATACGCTCAAGATCTTTGGGTGGTTTACGTCGCCCACCCTTCTTTCGCTTGTGGGAGGGAACTTCGATCTCTTCTTCTGTATTTTCTTCAACAGGAACTTCCGTATCATCGAAGAGAGAGCCTTGTTTGTCGTTTAGCTGTTCGGATTTACTGCCGAAACGGTAGTGCAGGAGGTATTGAACTCGCTCTTCGAGTAGCTTGATTTGATGGTCTTTCGACTCAATAGAACAATGCAGATTTTTAATGATAACCCAGGGATCATTGACCTCGATTTGCGTTGTTTTAATTGCCGTTTCCATGGCGTATATTCTACCAAATTTCTTTGGTTTACGGGAGGTTATATTTCATTTTTAGAGGGTGTTAACTGGGTGCTTACGAATAAATCACAACGACACACAGACAATTTTTCTCTTGTGAATTATTAACGATATATATGTATTAATTCATCTTGATGGGCGGGACCCGTAAATTACAAAAATAATTAGAAACAGTAAACGACGGTGATACCAATAATATTTTTCTTACGTGATTGCAACTAATGACATACCTATCTTTCAATGAAACAAAACGAAATCAGCATGAGAGGCAGTATGAATTTTTATCCATTACCGTAATCAGCCAAATTCGTCACGAACTTTGTATAATACCCCAATATGGTCCTAGCCAATAAATGATGCCGATAGGAAACGGCTTCTATAAATGCCCACGATATTGAGGGTTCGCCAGCAAGAAATGTTTGCATCCAATTACCTTTTCCCTGAAACCGGCCTCGCAATAATTGAAATAGTATTGCCACTTGCGAATGAACTCCTGATCGAAGCCAAGTTCCTTGATCGGTAAATGTTGTTGATCAAAAGACTCTCTCCAGTGAGCAAGAGTTACTGCATAGTCCTGGGTGAGATCATCCACCTTTAGCATTCTCATTTCGGTGGAATTTTTCACCATTGTCGCCAGGGATGAGACACAGGGAAGACTTCCGCCAGGAAAGATATAGCGCTGAATATAGTCAACCGTTTTGAGTGCTTTTTCGTGGCGTTGATCATCTATGGTGATCGACTGAATTAACATCAAACCGTCAGATTTCATTAGACGACTGCATAGCGCTAAGTAGGATTCGATATTTTTATGCCCCACCGCCTCAATCATCTCGATCGACACCACCTTATCGAATACCTTACCCTCACACTGGTTCGGTATTTGGCGATAGTCTTCTAAAAGTAAAGTAATTCTATCTCTCAGGCCAGACTCTTCAACCTTCCTGACAGCATATTCGTATTGCCGAGTTGAGATCGTGGTAGTGGTCACCTTGCAACCATAGTTGCGGGCAGCATGGATGGCAAACCCACCCCAACCGGTGCCAATCTCCAGCAGGTGATCACCCTGTTTCAGCTCAAGCGACCGGCAGATTTCATCCATTTTTGCCAAAGAAGCCTGTTCTAATCCCCCCTCCTCCCGATCGAAGCGAGCCGATGAGTAGGACATTGTCGGATCAAGAAAGAGTGCGAAAAAATCGTTACTCAGATCGTAGTGTTTTTCTATGTTTCGCTTGCTTCCAAGCTTGGTATTTTTATCCAACAAATATTTTCTAAGTGCGCCTTTCAGCCAAGCAAAACCACCCATCCCCTTGCTGACTGTGCTCAAGACTGTAAGATTGCGGGACAGCAACCGCAACAACAGCACTAACTCATCGGTGCACCAATAGCGCATGAAGAACCCCTCACCAAAACCAATTGAGCCATTGGCCAGCAATAGGCGATAGAATTTGGGGTTATCGACGGTAATTTTCACTTTAATGGTGGAGAGGGATAATCTGCTGCCAGCAACTTCATGGTGATCCAGACCAAAGGTATGACAGCCCAAAGCATCAGAGATAGTCAATTGGCCGTGCTGTAATTTATGGAGACCGCGAAAGACAATCCGTCTGCAAATCCTATCGATATAGCAAAAGGCGCTCTCATCCCCATAGGAACTCGAAATTTCAGTGGTACGTAAAAGGGAGCTGATCGCTCTATTTCTCATGACAAGTTCATTCCTACATGCCCATCACCTGAGCCAGCTTCTTCTGGAAAACGTTGATAATAAAGTTCGCTGATCTTGTTTTTCCGCTTGGGGTAATTTCTAATAGATCTTTTAATTAGTTGTCGAAGGCTTATAGTAAAGTAATCAATAACCTCCGGCTCAAAGAAGGTGCCCCAATTGTTGTTGTTAATGCGTTGCGCAATCTCCTCTCCGGTATTGTTGAAGTGATAAATGGGTGAGTCATTTATCCACCCTTCATCAACCTTCAGGTCGCTCTCGTCTCGCCAACGTTGAATCGAAGGAATTAGCTTGCCTCTAGATCCTGTTTTAAAGTATGCCTCCAGAGTCATAATCAGACTCTTAGCATCCTGACTATCATCTTTTCTTAGGTCATCAATGACCAGTGCCAGAACATGAAAAAAGTCCCACTCCCAAGCTCGACGGTGGGGTTTGTCGAAATAGATCCAGGCTACATATAGCAATAGGGCCTGAGCAACGCTGATAGGCTCTCTTCCAGCTGGAATTTGTGATTTCCATTTCATTAAACTAATCATGTCATAACCTATGCGTTTGTCGCATTCGACTTTTTCAAATGGTTGGCAAAAGCATCATCGAACGCCTGCAACTGCTCCCTGATCATCGCCTTGAAGTGCTCGCCCTCCACATTCCCCTTTTGCAAATAGCTATCCGCTTTCATCTGAGCCGCTTCAAAGGCCATATCGTCTTCTGTGCCTTGATAGGCCGTCAATACAACCACCCTTGTTGGGAGGAATAATAACTTGATCTCCTGGATCAGGGTCAGCCCACCGGCCAAAGACCAATCCGGGTCGAACAATTCGTCGTCATAATCTTGATCCTCCAGATTTTGGTCCAAAATCGCCAAGGCTAGAACATCCCCCTTGTCACAAATGTATTGATCACCTTTTTTACGGAAACCCTTTAGTATCTCATAGGCCTCCACTCTTGATGCCGCCGTATGAATCTGAAAATTGTCCAACTGATTCAACTGACCTTTATAGGTAGTAACGACACCACTCTTGTCGTCGACAATCAATATGTTGTAGACACTCATGGCCTCTCCTTACTCTTTTTGCTCGTAGATAATGGTAGCCGTATTACTACCTTTGTGCCGTTATCATTGGATTCTGGAACCGAGGCGTAGCCACTCATCTGCTGCAACCAGCCAGTGGCAATCGCCGTACCTATACCCGTCCCGAATTCTTTAGAAGACTTCTGCCTCTGGCCAAATCGTTTCTTCACTAACTCTGGCATGCCGCAGCCCAAGTCAGAAATTTCAATGACAAAGTTTTCCTGCTCTACCGAGCAACGAATCTCGATCTCATTCTTTCTCCCTTGAACCGAACTCTCTACTGCGTTGTCTACATAGATACGTAAAACTCCTTCGAGAAGTTCGGGATTACACAGGATATCGACTGATTTAGCTCGTAGACTCGGATTATAACTCAGGCTGTAGTCATAGTCTTCGCTCATGTGCCTGTACTTCCTAATAAAGGCACCTATCAGCTTGATAGCCTTGTATTTTCCCGGTGGAGCAGTAGCGAATTGTCCCGTAGTCTTCAATTCATTGCTGTAGTGGATTAGATCGCTACACGCCTGTTTGGCGGCACCTAGTTGTTCGACAAGGCCCTCTCTTTCTTGTTGTGGCATCGTCTCCAGAGAGATAGTTGAAGCATCTGGTTGGAGGATCTGCGCAAGAGTACTATCGTTAACAAAGAAACGTAGAGGCAAAAGGTTGTTGTGCAGTTCATGGCCGATCTTTTTGATCGCCAAGCCAGAGAGAAATTCACCCAGCAGCAGGTTATGAGATTTGGAGGCAGTACCCAAATCCACAGTAATCATCCAGGTACAGCCGAAAGTCAGGAAGGACGACGTGATGAAGATAAGGGGGTAATTGCCATCCTTGCTTGGGACAAGACCAATACATAATAAAAGAAAGAACACACATGCTAGCGCAATGATCGAGAAAAACAACCACCAGTAGAATCGGCTCCTGGACTGATAGCTGCTGAGAAGCCTATTAGAAAAGAGGTGTTTATTGTTAATCCGCAAATAGGTCAACCAAATAACGCCCCCCAGTAGCATTAATGCAACTAAAACCGAACTGGTTAGATAAATGGAACTGTACTGAATCACAGGCGGTAAAGAGAAAATGGCCAGGAAAAAAACGAACATGGCGTAACCCTCTGTTCCTGCCTCACCGGTAATCAACTCTGATGCGCGGGTCACAATCGCTAGTGCAGAAATAGCGAAGGCAATGGCATAGATCAATTGCCAAACGTAATATACTGACCAATTTATGACGGGTAAGGAATACTCAGAGAAGGGTAATAAAAAATAACTACTTCCTACAGATATCTCTGATGAGAATAAAATATGACTTTCGACCATAACCTCGAAAACTAGAGCGGAAATATAGAGCCACACCAAGATGACCATCAACGGCCAAAAGAACCTTATAACTAAATATTGCAGCCATGGCGGCAACGAGCTCTGCCGTAGAAGGCGAACCTCGCCAAAAATAAAAAAGACAATGAATGTCAACCGCTTATACGTGATATTACCAATTTCCCGGTCTGTGCCATCCTTACTTACTATTTTTTCTTCACCTTCTACAGAGGGATAAAGATAGCTAATCACCAAGCTGGTCAGTGGAATAACAGCAAGGCAGGAGAACAGAGTCGCTAATTGGTAAAACAAAACAGCTTGATTGTTAAGCAACTCCTGATAGTCGGTTGAACTGCCTTTGACGATCAAGCTAATGCAGAGAAAGAGCAGTGAGATACCATAAATTAGTAGGGAATAACTGGCTGAGCGATAGAACTCCTTGCGCTCAAACTGTAAATTAGCTTCTACCCTACTGTAGATGTAGAACTGCTGAATGCCGATAGTGATGGTAGCAACGGCGATACTGAAACCCAAATAGAGATATGTTGGGGGTTTCCACACAACATACGCCACTACTATGGCAATGAAGGTTAAGAAGATTATGAGCTGCTTTTGTTCCAGCTTCACTGGTATTATATCCGTATATCAAATTAGGTTCGACGTGAATTGGGTATTGTTGCTTGCTAGTACTGCCTTTTACCCACAAATATTTTATATGAGTAAAAACAATCAGTTACAACCGACGCGCCAAGCGGCTGCAAAAAACATGAAATCAATAAAAACAACAGGTTACATTGCATCAGTTTTTAGTGATCAGACTTGTGGGTAAATGGTAGTGCTAGTACCCATCTTTAAAAATTAAACGACACCTATCCATGATACAATATTTTAAATATTTCAATGGGTTACTGATTCTTCTTACTAAGACCTAGAGAACCTCCCCCCAAGTGCCACTGCTCACCGCCTGGTGATTAGCCAAGAAATGTTCGACACCTACGCTCCTCAGTCCTTCGACCCACTGTTCAGCCTCTAACATGGAGCAGTCATGGTACTTGATAGCCGCTTGTTTGAGAAGGAGAAATTCGTTGGGTAAGGTGGTTGGCATGATGGTTGGATCGTCTGTATTAATACAAGTCGGCATCACCCCATTGCGCAAGCCGAACCGATTGGCCTCCGCCCTATCTTTCAAATAGGCTGCCTTCGGCGGATAGAAGCGGAAGATGGGATGCTCGCCATAGTGGTTCAGCTTGGCGATGTAAATATTGGAAGTTGGGTTCGCCTCAATCACCAGCCCCTTTCTAGCATAGCGGGTCATCAGATGGTCCTGTAACGCTGTCCATAGCCAAAGCTCCCCATCACTAATCCTGCACTTGATCGGCTCATCCCTACTTGGTATTGCTGAATAGGTATTTCCGGGCGCTGAAGATTCTAAATCATGGCACAGGTGAACAATTCGAGCTTCATTTTCCCGTACTTGACAGCAATGGTGGTAGCGGTAAAAAAGCTGCGCCGAGGTCAGTCCTATCGATCGATCACAGTGAAATCCTTCCGGATTACATGCATCTTCCAGGCTGTAGTTGAGGGCTGCATCCGTCAATGGATCGATATTCAGTGCCTTCTTATAACTGGCATTGAAATATCGTCGTGGGCAATTGCTACGCAGTCGCCAAGCTTGATAGAGCTCGTAAGGTAGACAGGCGCAACCATAAATCAGCTTGCTGAATCTGGCAATTTCACGCTCATAGCCCGGAATAAAGGCAGCCGCATCAGAGTAATATTCTATGAGGCCCTGCAACTGATGGTGCAGCCATACTAGATTATCGAGATGCTCTCCCAGAGGCAAAAATACTTCTTCCGCCCGCTCCATCCACTGCCTGGGGGGAATACCGAGCGCTAGAGCATGGCCAAGTCGGTCACTATCAGACAAACGATAGAATTCTACGGTCTCGTCGATGCGCCGCAATCCGGTGATCAAGTGGGAGAAATCTTCCCCCGCATGGACAAACAATCTCAGCCGTTTATGGCGTTTCCATTGCTTCGCCAAGCTATCCTCGACTTCCAAGCCACCATGTCGCAGGTCTGACAGTAATGCGTCGGACCGTAAGTAGAGTAAAATGGGGGCAAATACCTCCGGTGGCGTATCGGTTTCCTTTCCGGCAACATCCAGGCCGGTGATCAGGGCTGCCAGGTTAAGGTCACGGTTTTGTAATTGCTGCCAAATTGGGAAATCGGTAAATCGAAGCTGTTCCAGACTCAGATAGTGGTGAAAAGCCGATACCTCCACATTCCCCTTGCTATGTAGAAGCTGTTTCAGCTTTACAGCCTGCTGTTCCAACACCGACCGGTACTGACCGAAACGACAGGAAGCTCTGGATTTTCTAATCACGGAGTTGCTTAAGCGATCATTGGCGCCCTCAGCCGTATCCGGCTTGCGCAGGAAGTGGACGACAAAATGATATTGCCATTTAACATCGCTGGAGGCCAAGGAGCCGTGTCGCCAACCGAAGGCCAGAGGGAAACGGTCTTCGAGGCATGCCTCCTCTCCAGTCTCTTGCCGCGAGTAATTGGAGATAGCCCTGTCTAGGGCATGCGACAGATGTAGGTGCTCCCTCAGGAAAACCGCCTTGGGGGTGATCTTTCCCTCCAGTTTCGTAGTACCAGAGGCGATGACACTCTCAGCAATATCGGTAAAACTGCTGTTGGAGCGCCGGATGGCTGAGTCATAAAATTTAGTGAATTCCGCCAATCCTGTATTGCGGGACATCACCATATAGGACCGTAGGATATTGAAGCCATGTAAAAGCAATTTGGCACTCGCCCTGCACAGCAGGTTACTGCTGTATTGATGCAACCAGTGGAGATAGATGCATAATACAAAGAAGCTGCGGTTTTTTTCATCTCCTTGTGCGAAATAAATCACTAATAACAAGAGTGGGTAACCCTGTACGATACCGGAAGCCGTAATTCCTGCCCCCTGGCCATGCGATTTATCCAAACCGTGGTAGATAAAGGTGAGCGTCTGTAAGCTGACTAGGTCATGATGGATTTCATGCAGCTTCTCTCCGCGCATCAGACGAATCAGTAGGGAAAGCTGTTTTAGCTCTTCATGATTTTCATCGGGGGTAGCTGCTCCGCCTTTTTTACCCTCCTGTGGGTGGAGCAATGTACCAAGGGAACGAGACAGGAGGAACCGATAGCTGCACTTCATCAGGTCGAGAAGCTGACCAATAGTGAGATTGCCACCGTTCAGCAACTCGAATTCTGGGACATGGGGAGCATGAATAAAATCAGTGCGATAGAATTTCCCTTCGGTCACGGGGGATTCCAGTAACTGCATCAAGGTGGTCCCAGGCTCGTTGGCACCAAAAATATGGATGTGGTTCTCGGCATAGTGCAGGTGCGGCAGCGGCCTCTTGAACAGCAGTGGTGTGATCTGTTTGGCAAAGGCCTTAATGTCAGCAAATTTGCAACGCTGTTGTTGCCATTCTTGGGCGAAATGGAAGCCGATTAGGGTATATGGATGTAATTTTCTAAATATGGCACTACATTCGACCTCATGGCCCGGAAGTACCTCGATAGACGCACCATTGGTTGTTATGTGCTCTCTATACCAAGGTTCGAGATAATCAAATCCATAGTCCAGAACAGTATTCTGATTTACAATATTGATAGAATCAATAGCACGTTCGATATCCTCCCTACGAAATTGATCCGGGCGATATGCATTAACGGAACGGGCCAGCAATCCTTTCAGGTTAGCCACGCACAGACCAGAAGTTTCCGAGGAAGGGAGTGTCAAGCAGTTGAGCAGCTCATAAAGTATTTGATCACTGCGCAACAGCAGGATGACCGGAATTGACGAGAGCAGAGTGGGTTGCATTCCAGATCACTCAGTAGATGTATCATTGGTACGTTTGATCAGTAACTCACGATAATCGACACCGATCCTCTCTGCAATCTCTTCCAACAGCAGTTTTGGAATGTTGCGAAAAATTCGATCAGCCTTAGGGTTTTTAAGCTGATCCAACAGCTCTTCCTTATTCTGTCTTGATAAATGATAATTTTTCAGCTTGCTAATAAGTCTTTGCGCAACATCTTGAAGCTCCAGATTGGTCTTTTCAATCTTTCCTTGATACTCGATAAACTCTACAGCCCAACCCTTAACACCAGCATGCAGGGTTATCTGGGAATCCAGTCGGAGTTTGCTATCAGTAGAATCACTCGATGATATAGCGAGAATAGGTTTGATGAGCGGATGGCGATGGAATAGTTTGGTAAGAGAGAGGTAGTCCGAGTCGACCATCTGCCCGATATTGATTTGGTAGATAGCCGACTCATCGTAATTTCCCCTAGGGGAAAAGTAGCCCTCAAAATAGTTCAGCTCCTTCTCAGACCAAGAGAGTGAATTAAGAAACAAATAACAGAGACTTGTGGCCAATTCTAGTAGCGTGTAGTCGAAGAAGTTCGTTGAGACGTGGAAATAGTGTTCGATCTGTTCGACCATTTTTTTGAGAATCAATTCCATCTGAAAACCAGCGATATGCCGATGTTTGATGTGGTATCTATTTTGCCACTTGTTGATATTCAGCCGCAACTCCCCATCTATAAAGTTGTGAACGGTGGTCTCATGTTCTGTGGGATGGCGGTCATCGATCAAACCCACTATTTTCTCTATTTCCCTAGGATTATCACCCGCTTTATCCATCGTATAGAAGAGCAATTCCACGAACTTTCGGGCTGTTGCCAGAGGCTGCTGCTCATGACCAATTTTGACCTTGCGGGCAGCAAAGAACAGCATGCTATAGAAAATATCAGTATCTTTATCCAGAAGATTTTCCTCCAAATAAAGGTCGATAGTATTGATGTCTAACTGATTGCTATTACGAACTTCCATATCGTTGATTAAAGATAGGCGTCGCATGGTGTTTCTGAAACATACCTGCGTAGAAAATTCGCCTCCATAGATAGACGCCCTGTCAATCTGATACGCTGAAGAGAATTCACTATCAAAACGAGGTAAATGTGATTCTTGATGGGTCCATCGTTCCACCATATCTACATAACGAAGCGTTGAATTAGTACGTTCGATGCCGTTAACCAATATTGTTGCGTAGAGGATGTTTATGACATAAGGAATATCATTATAGCGTAAGTGATAGAAGCCTTTTTCTTTCCTATTACTATTAAGGTAGGCCCTTAGGTTATCCTTGATTCTATTGGTAGTAGTTTTATTTGGCTTATGGTAGAAGAGGTCAAAATATAAACTAGGATGGGTATTTGTATCGTTAAAAAGTTCATAGTAGAGAGAAATAATTCCATCTATTTCATCTCTATGGAGATGGATGCGCTGTAAAGCAGCCCTGGCGGTTAGCAACTCGTAACTGCTATCAATGATTTCTTTGTAATGCCTGCCAGCTACCCCCGGGAACAACAAGCGCTTATGTAGCTCATTGAGAAAGATCAGAGGGATTGCGTGAACATCATTGACAATTAAAACACCATTCGTATTGCATACTTCAGTGAAATGTTCAAGTCCAATATGGAAGTCATCAGGAAACACCTTTCGTAAATAGCCGTCTCTAACATTATTTAATAATTTTCGATCCATATTAGTGTCTGAAATAGATAACTCCCTTGAAAAAACACTACCTATTTGATGTTTATATAGCTCTATCTGTCCTGTGATGATAGGTATCACATAGGGAGATGAAAAGTACCTTCGAATGGTATCAACTACCTCGTAACAACGGCCAAGAGCCATATCAGTGTCATCAATCAACAATACGATTGCTTTTTTTCTAAAGAGCATACATATTGCTTGAAAAAAAATATGCAGATTTTGCTCCAACTCCAAACTGGATTGAAATGTCACTATTTTTTCCAGGCCACTTTCCTCTTTTCTCCCTAATCCTTTCAGGGATAGTGAAACCTTATCAGCCGCAATAAAGACAGGTTTAGCTTTCTCTAATGCATCAGGGGTCTGCCAATCACTTTGAAAAAGGTTAAAAAAATGCGCGATGATTGCTGTTAGAAAGTCCTCATAGACCTCACCCTTATGCTCAAGGAGAGTTGGATCTATAGGGGGAATAATTATAAGATCTCGTGATATTGCGGCATGATAGTGATCATCTTTATGGTTTTCTATATAAGATTCGATATTAAGTAGAAAAGTGGTTTTACCTGTCCCACGATCACCTGCAATAAAGATGGTATTGAGTTGTCGGCATTTTGAAACAGACTCCAGCTGCCGATAGTCCAAGTCATTAATAAAGCCTATTATTCTATTTAGATTTTTTATGAGATCAGTATAGGCATTGTGCTGAAATAAATGCTGAATATCCTGTTCTTTGGTATGGAGACTATCATGAAGGTCTATCGTTATCGTCATAGGTCAGCTACCTTATTCCCTTAGATTTATGGTGTAATTCAAGCAAGTCTCCTGCCTTACTTGCAGTCTGTCAAGACCTACATTGCCAGCATATCTCATTTTTTCATCTACATCTCCTAGCCAGCCCGAATTTCTCAGCAGTGTAGTTTTTTAGCGCCTCAAAAATCACAGCATGTTCATTCTTATCAACAAGTTGCTGCATTACTTCAAGATATATTACACCACCCCCCGCTCAGCCAACGAGGTTATCCCGCCCGCCCCCACCACAATGTGGTCCAGCACGCGAACATCCACCAGAGCAAGCGATTCCTTAAGCCTCTGGGTGATTTGGACATCTGCCTGAGAGGGCTCGGCAACCCCTGATGGGTGGTTGTGCGCGAAAATCACGGCACTGGCATTCAGGAGCAGGCAACGTTGTGCCACGACTCTGGGATGCACGGATGCCCCATCAATGGTTCCATGGAAAAGCTCTTCATAGCTGATAACCATATGCCGGTTCGTCAGAAAAATGGCCGCGAAGGTTTCATTAGGCTCTTCACCAAGCTTGAGCTGAAAATACTGTTTGACCTTATCCGGTGAGGTCATCAATTCACCAGTAGCCATTCGACTTTCCAGTACCCCCATTGCCAGCTGGAGGACACTTTGTTGCTCACTCTTGAGTAGTTGAGAGGGCGTTAGTGCAGCAAAGCGATCCTCAAGTATCTCAACCCTCTGATCCTGAACACAGTATTCCAATTTTGTCATGACAAAATCATAACGATATATGGACATCGGACAAGAAAAAAGCGATCTATGAATTGCCTAGTGCAAATCAATTGGTAAGCTGATCACCGATGACAAATACAGAGAAGTTCGGGCGAGTCGGCTTTTATAAGCACGAGAATGGAAAAGTCTATGCAATTCTTCGAGAGGGTGATGAAGGTATCTTTATTGAGGACCTGCTCCCGTTAAACATGCGGGGAGAACAATTTGGCAAAGCCCCGATTAAGGCCTATTTCACCGCTTCCAGTCTGTGGTTTTCTACCCCTGAACAATGGGAAACTTTCGGAAAGACTGTAAAAGCCTCTGGAGCCAGTGCAGACAACCCCGTCAATCTGCCTACCCCGCCATATGACTTTAAGCAGCTTGGTCTGCTAGATCCCCAAGGCAATGTTGACTATCAAAAACTCAAAGCCCTCTTCAACCTAATCTTTCAGCATTGGGATAAGACACCGGTGCGCGGCTTGATCGCATTGATAACAGCTCAAGGACATTCGGCAGATGATATAGCCCCGGTTCTGGATCACCTCATACGCCGAGAGACCACACTGGACCTCCCAGCCTTCTTACGCACGGTACTTCTACCACCTGAGTGTCGGCAACCGGAAGGCAGCACAGTAGTGTCAAAAGAACAGCTCAATTTTTCGTTTGCCTGGCTCTATCCCTCAGATGACCCCGACCAACGGCACCTGAAGCAACACCTCAGACAACTGGGTCTGCTGGATCAAAACGGCCAAACCCAGTTGGAACCCATGCTCAAGGCTTCGGCCTATATCTGGTCTCATCGAGACGATGTGCCCGACTTTGAAGTGCTGATGAAGATCACCAACCCTGATGGGAATACAGCAAGCCCTGTACCATCTAAGAAAACAAAGCCAAAAAAGGCTCTACAGAAGCTCAAAAAGAGAAATCGGAAACATGGCCAAGTAAAAAAAAGAAAACGGTAATCTCTCTGTCTCTTTCCGGAAAGAATAGAGATTTAGGGAGTCAGCAGGCGAAGCCCAGGGATCTGCTTAAAATCACCAGCATTACTGGTCAACACCGCATAATCATGGACAATCGCGGTTGCCGCAATCTGAAGATCATGCACACTCAAGGATTGACGGCGAGAGTGCTTTAGCTGATAGGCATACATCTCCGCATAGGTACGAGCCACGTCCAGGTCAAAAGAGAGGATCGGCATTGTCTCTATAATCGACTCAGACCAGGTCAGACGATGGATGCGGTCAGCGGGGTTCTTTGCCAGTGCAACGCCCGTCAGGAGCTCTGACACCGTGATAGCCGCTAGAAAGTAGTGATCATCCCCAGCCAGCAAAGACGCCAGATCCAGTCTGCCGTTCTCTGCATCGATGAAAACATTGGTATCAACTACGATTCCCATGGTGATGGCGGTAATGAGGCATTTTTGCGTATGGTTTGAAGATCATCAGCCAATGAACTTCGCTCTGTCTCTGTCAGGGAATTGCTTTTCAGCAGTTCCAACAGTTCAGCGGCAGAGGCTCCCTCATTTCGGGGGGGTACCAGTTGTGCCACTTCTCGGTTACCTCGAGTGATAGCGATCCGCTTCCCGGAAACACGTACCCGATCAATGAGCGTCGCCAAATTGCGCGCCAGATCAGTCGCGGTCACATGATCTCGTACCGTTGCCATTAGAGAGTCACTCATTTTGCATAGTTTATGTATACTATGTATTTTATGCATAATAGCGGAATATGCAAATTTATTGTTTCACTTCCCCACGCCCTTTGCCGCCTTCCCTACTCCCCATGAACCACTGGCGCACCATGCCCAGCCCGTAAGCTAACGCCAGTATCACCGCCATTCCGAGTAACAAACCCAATCCCAGTACTAAAACGCTGTAGCCTTCATTGACATACCCGGACAAAAACAGCGCTGGTAAAAGTCCCGAGATCAATACCACAACGGTGATCCATACAACCCGAGAGCCTAACATCACCAACTTTTTGATCCACTTGCGAACCGATATCGGCAACAGGCTACCAGCACGCTCTATCAGCAACCCCCACACCGACAAAACACCATAGAGCAACACATACAAAAGCCAGATGAAGCCCCCGATCTGCAAAAAGGCCCATACTGCCTCCCAGTCTGGCCACTCCAGTGTTCTATTATTGATGAAAAAGAACAGCCCAAAGATAATGATCCAGGAAAACACTAACCAAGCAGCAAAAAAGACGCCTGATTTGACGGCCTCAGCTACAGATTGAAATAGTGGCCTACTGTTCTGTATTGGCATCCACACTCTCCACGGCCTCACCGCCCTCCTCCGGCTCTGCCACTCGATCCGGGTACAACGCATGCAGATGCCACTGGAGAAGCTCAAAGTCTGGGGAACCGAGCATGTATTGCTCTTGAGCAAAGATTCCGAAAGCCTTCACAATCTCCATATCCAGACGGCCTTCTTTATCTTTGAGGCCCAGGGTCTGCATATTGGCATTGGCGGTATAGACATCATTGTCCCCCCGAGACATGTCTCCCCATTTAGACAGATACTGCATCTCCCAGTTGATGAACCCCATATCGTTATCTTGGATGATTTCACCGTCATAGCCCTCATTGCCGCCCTTGAGGGCATTCATGATTTGACGGAATTGGCGTAGCTGTGGCCGTGATGGATTGGGGTTGATGTGGTTGAAGTCGGGAAAGAAGGTCCCTTCCATAAACCGGACAGCATTGTTTTCTGCTGCAACCCAGAACTGCATGTACTCGGAAACCAGTGTCAGCTCATTTTCGGTATACCCATCCACCTGGAAGGGTGGCCAGTTAGCACTATTTTTGGTCTCTGCTTTGAGATATTCATTGCCCTGTTCATCGACATAGGCGACAACACCTGCTCGATACTGAAGAGGCTTATCCTCTGTATATCGTATGAGAGTTCGAGTCTCCCCTGTCTTGGGGTCAACTATCTGCTGTTGTGCGTGCATAGCCGACCTCAGGTGCCCACCGTGGTCTATCGGGTGTGGCAAACCAAACTCTGCGGCGAGTCTTTCTTGGGTAGCCAGCGAAACTCGCGGATTTGGATCATCAACGGGTGAGAAAATCTCATCACGGATGAACTGCTTGGGGTCTGGAATCCCAGTAGACAGATCAAACGCATTGATCCTCTGCGTGATATAGGCCTGATCCTCTGGCGTCTGAGCCAGAGATATGATCTTGATGAAGCTTCGGAACTTTTCTGCCTGCTCTTCATTGGAGGCCAAATTACCTGCAAGCAGTGCTTCCATCTTTTGTTTAACCGATAACTTTGGATTGGCTAGAATTTCTGCTCTCGATTTATCTTGATCTGTAGTTTGTTCTGTAGCGTTTTCCTTCACCGCCTCAGTTGCTATTTCATCCTGTGCTGCGGTCTGCCTTTTCTGTGCATTTACAGTCTCGTCCTGAGTCTCATCTGCCTCTCGTTGTTCATCTTCTTTCTCTTGTTGGTCAACCTCAGTCTTCACGGCAAATTTCAATTCCTTTTTCAATCCCTTCTTGAGTAATTGTATAAGGTACTTCGGGGATTTTAAGGTGATATCAAACTTTGGTTTGAGCCGACGCATTTTAGCCTCTCTTGCCAGCAACACTTGAAGCATCTCAGCCACTAATGATAGGTCTTCTCGGTCATAGCCTAAATAGTCATTGGCCTCCAGACACGTATACACTCTGGCTTCAGATAAATTTTCTGGGATGACCGCAGGTGCTTCAGCAACTGGCGTTGGGACCTGCACCTGTTCACTCAGCTGGACTCGCTCCGCAGTAAACTCATTACAAGCCACTGCTCGCTCTTTCTGACACGCCAGTTCCTTTGGATTTTCCGATGCCTGAGCCTGCTTTATCTCTGCCATTCATTGATTCGTTATTTGATTCCGTGCTCTTCTTTTGCTGCTGCCAATAGAGCTTTATCCTCCTCAACCATTTTCCGTTCTAGACGCTCACGTTCTGCATCCAGTGCCGCTTGTCGCAGTAGCGACGCATCTATTATCTGCTGTGACTCTGCCTGCTGTGCCCTGTACTCCTCCTGCTTTTCATTGTGTTGCTTTTTGCTTTTTTTATACCAGGCAATACTCAAATCAGCCCGTGCAATTCCATGGTCAGTGGTGCTGATTGATGCCTCCTCATAAGCCATTACCGCTTCATCAAAAGCCTCGTCTGGCCATTCTTCAGGATCAGCTGGAAGTTGGTGTTCTATCGCATACGCGCGGAAAAACTCATCCATCCGGATTTCTTCAAGACGCTCCAGCTTGGCTTCCTCTGCCAATTCCGGGACTTCTCCTTCAGGAATAATTCTCTGAAGCGCCATAGGTACATTTGCGTCATATTCCCCTGCTACAGCATTTAATCCCCCAACCGCATAATCAAGACCGTGGAGCTCATGCGCCACCATCAGTTTGTGAAGATAAGTCGAGTTCATGGTTCCTTTCTCAATATGAACCAGCGACCGGTGAAAATCTGCTTCTGTAAATGGAGAAACTGAAGTCTCAAGCCCCAGATCGCTATAAACATATCGTTCTATTTGGGTCGGAGTGATAGTTATCCACGGTGGCGGATCATTCTTATCACCCTCAAACCCAATAACGTCATACCCCCACTGGTAATCCATTGGGGTCAATGCTTCACTCAACTGTTCTGCTTGCTCTGATGACTCTGAGATATTGGTGATCTCTTCACTCAACTCGGGCGTCACAACAGTACTAATCTGCTCAGGGGCTTCCTCGGCGTCAGTGCTCTGCCCTTGAGCGATTACATTGGCTGAAACCGCTGAGAGAAATCCAGCAAAGGTCATCACCTGCAGGCGACCTCCCATTTTTTCCTTGAGTCTCGCCAGTGAAAACTCAGGACTTTTTGGTTGAACTAGTTCTGGCAACTGGTCTGTAATCTCGATGCCGGTTCGTTGGTCGGTCATCTGTGAGGGGGTTAGGAAACTGTTGAAATGGCAAAAGCTACGATGCCACTGATCACGGCACTGGTTCCGATAGTCCCGGCTATCAGCTTGTGATTCCAGGATATATGGATGCCATCGATCTTTTTTTCCATGCTTGTTGTTCGGTCTTCGAGTCGTTCTTGTCCACGTTTCAAACTGCGAATATCGGCCCGAGTATCTGAAAAATTGTCGTGTGTATCGCTCTTGAACTGCGAAAAATCTGCCTTGAACTCTTTGAGAAATTCGAACAACTGATCGGTTCGCTTTTCCTGTACCTGCAGGCGCTGAGCCTGAGCTTTCAGGAGATCGTAAATTTGTTCGTTGCTGACTTCTTGATCGGTCATTAATAGAGGGTAATTTCATGTTAAAAATACCCGGTTTTGCTTTTCTGTCAAAAGAAAGTGCTTGACTACTTAAGCTAAATTTCATCTTTCTTATCCTCCTTGTTATCCCGCTTCTTCAATCGCTCATCCAGGACAAAAACAACCCTTTCTGCAATACGCTCTATATCCGAATCTGTGAGCTGAAAATCAGAATTGACTCTTAAGTGGTTCTTGGTGGAAAGCTGATCAAAAATATCGAAGTGCATGGCTTCTGATTGGGCTTTGCCGATTGTCAGCCCGAGGTAGTGCATTGTGCTCTGAGGGTCTTGGTGACCAAGCAGGATGGCTATGTCTTCTATAGACACCCCATGCTGATACAGGAAGACCGGTTTTGTACGTCTGAGGGAATGTGTGCTGTAGTCGGCGCTGTCGAGGTCTATGGACTCAACCCATTTTTTAATCAAAGAGCGATAATTACTACCGCTAATGGGTTTGCTGTGTTTGGGCTTCCTCCGGGTGAAGAGGTAGTCACCACTCCCCTTTCCGCTTTTCTTAATCCAGTCAAAACAAGATTCTTGAGTGGCTGATGTTAAAACCGGATACACACCCTTCTGTGTTTTCTGTTGCTTCCAGTTGAGCTGATTTCGAATGGCGTTGCTTCCCTGCATCACATCCCCCACCTTGAGCTGGAGAAGATCACCACACCGGAGCATCGAGTCAATGGCCAGCATAAACAGACATCGGTCATGCCGGTCACGGATGTCCTGGAACTGCTTTTCCAGAAGCAAAACTTGTGGCTGTGTAAGCGCAATCCTCGGCCCCACGCAGCGATTTTTATTCCATGGAACCGGTGGCGACATAGTAACCATTGGTAGAAAAGTGAAGGCAGAGAAGCCCGTTTAGCGCTTTTTTGAAAAGCGAGTGTATTCTATATTTTTAGGGCAGAGACGAAGCTAAGGCATCATGGAGTCACGACAGAAAACCATGGAGAAGAAGAGAGATATCTCATTGAATAACAGTGGGTTTTTTACTTGCGCTTTTCAAAAAAGCAAATAGTATGATCTTGATTTTTGATAATATGCAAATGAAAACCAAGCGGTCAAAACGGCATTCATCACTCTCTTCGCCCTTGAAGCAAGTGATCACCGCTCTGGCTGAAAAGGCTTTCAATGAAACCGCTCAGTCAAGAGTCAAGGTCCCCACAAAATGACGTAACTCCTATCACCATGATTGAACCCAACCCGGAAATTACAAAGTTCTTGGAAGAAAATGCTGAAACGCTACATATTTGGCTCAACGAACGGGAAAAAGAACGCAACGAACTCATCAGGAAACTCGAAGAAGGGGAACCCACCGGTATCACGCTGACATATCAGCAATTTCTTCAACAAATAGAAAATGAATAACCATCAGAAAAATGAAAATTGACAAAAATCGGCATTCATCGCTCTCTTCCCCCTTGAGGAAAGTGATTACCGCTCTGGCTGAAAAGGCTTTCAATGAGACCGCTCAGCCAAGAGCTAAGGCCCCCACAAATCAAACATCACCTACACATCATCAATCATGACTCAAACAGCCATATACGCCCGCTATAGCACTGATGACCAACGGTCAGCATCAATAGATGATCAGGTCAGGAACGGTCAAGAGATAGCAGAAAGGCACGGACTCCCAACCCCCCTCATCTACAACGATGAGGCCATATCAGGAACTCGTCTGGATCGCCCTGATTTCCAACGCCTATTGAATGATCTGGAGCGCGGTTTCATTCAGGTACTGATTGTTGTTAGCGCTGCCCCCGAAGCGCGCATATTTGCCGCACCCTGCATAGCGAAAAACCGGCCCTCAGGCCGGTCATGTTGCCACAGGATC
>JBEVXV010000467.1:0-5872 GCA_040505915.1 Sedimenticola sp.
GGGTCTCCATCACGTTGTTGATTGGCAATGTATAGTCGCCCAAATAGACTACTGTTTTGACGTTGTACTTGCACAGCATTCTTGGATTTTGAGATCGTCTTCGATTTCGGGGATTTCAGTAGTGGTAGCAAATTCTTCTTGATTGGATTCTGAATTGGAGTGTCTCTTGTCTCAATGACATCATTTACATACTGTTGATACTGTGTCCTACCAAGATATTCAATTGTTCTAACGGTTTCTACTATTGAGTTATCTGCACAGACACGTGAATTCAACACAAGAAGCTCAGGACAATCATCCTCAAATGGGTTTCCAAAGCCGGCAATTACATCAGTGAGGTTCTGTGACTGTTGATGAAACAGTTTCTGTGTGGCAAGTCCTTCTGCATGATGCAGGTTATTTTCACGATTGTCTTCCAGCATGTATTGATCATCAAATTCTCCCATAAGGTTCGCAAGCTCTGGTCCACAAACAAGCCACCGTCGAAGAGAAACTGGGTCTTCAGTTAATCCAATGGCCCCGCCTTTGCCCTTTACCTTGGCATTTTCTTGCTCATGTATTTGATCGATTGGTAGGGATGAAAACCGGTTTGTTGTTTTAGGTACAACCCAGTGTTTCTTGAATTCATCTTCAATTGCCGAAGGGAGTGACTTCATGTCTCGAATGTGAACCGAGATCCATCTGGCATAGTTGTAGTGGTCTAGCGCAAAGAAAAACCCTACAAGCCACTCGAGTGCTTCCAGATACAGGTCGAAGTTGTTTTCACGATGCGCTCTGAGAAGGACAAGGACCATTTTTTCTATCCTGATGATAGTGTCCCAAAATTGGAATGTTGGACTAGTCGTAATCATGCGTTTTCTCCATGTTTCAAATGTGTCGCCATCTTCATTGGAACCAGTGGTAAGTAGAAATGCCCGTTGCTGTAGTGCTGATAAAGCTACAATCGACACCTGATGCGCATGGCGTGTCCGAGTCAGATGCGCCGCTTTCAGGAAACCCTCGGCTGTTCCAGCTGTGGCAATCTCAGCATCAGTAAGTGCCATTGTCCAACCCGAACATTTCAAGTAATCCCCCAACATATTCCACAACGCCATTTCCAGATGTAGACCCCCAAACATGACTACAAATTTGTCTTCGCCGTGAGAGTTGGGCCATGTCCACTGGATGTATTTTGCCTTCGCAAAAATGGGACAATCACACGCCATGACTGGAACTTGTCCAGGATGGAGGAATTCAGTGACTGACCTGATTACATTCATTCCATGCTTAATCATTGCTGGGGTATCAGCCTTTTCGAAGAAGAGAGGTAGAAGGGCAATTATAGCCGCTGGGTCCAACATTGGGGGCTGGTTTTTGGCATGAAATGCAGCCCATGCAACTGCTTCATCAGTTATAGTCTCTGTCGCCAGAAGTTCAACAGCATTTTGCAACCATGTATCTTCGATGACTATAGCTCTGTTCAGATAGTCACTGTTTTGTTGAGCAGGTTGTGCTAAATCAATAGCAGGAACTACTGTTCTACTGGTGTTCAACTCGACTGCAGGAACTGTCGAATACGAGTCTGGTAGAACTAATTTGTCAGACACTATGGCTGATATTGACGCCGGTTCCTGAGGAGTGCCATTGTTTTCTGCTGTTGGAAATTGTACTATGCTGATTCCAGTGCCGTGAAAACTTGAAAGAGCGGTTGTGGATGAAGGATTGTGGTCGATATTGTCCATGGCGCCAACTACAAATAGACCAGTGCGCAGCTGAGAAGGGCAAACCACACTGTTTGCTGCAAATCGTTTGCACATGTTTAACTCTATGTTACTCTCCAGCTGTTGTACTCGGGAATATGATATGCACATCCCCAGCTTGGATAGCTGTTTAATTAGTCTTTTGCTCCTTGTCAGTGAGTGAATATTTAAGCCAAGATATACAACAACAGATGGCTCTCGTTCAATGGAATGTCGGGTTATATTGTGTCTTTCTGACATGATTTTCTTCGAGTTGAAGAGGATCAATTGAGATATGGTCGAAGTAGCTTGCGAGAATATATCTTGTTGATGCACTATATTTGGCCCATTTAGGAGCATCGAAACAAGAACATTCAGACTGTTGGGCACTGATGTAGTTTGACAGGCGGGTGGAAAATTACCTGAAAACTGGAACTGTTCACTAGATTCAAATATTTCCTTGCGCACTGTAGTCGCGACTTTAACCATTTCTAAGGCTTCGGATTTGTAGTCTCTAACCAAAACTGCATCATGCAATATCTCTTGCATACCTTCGGGAAATACTAACACAGTTCGTTTTCTATCTGTCTGCTCTTGAATACCACTGCTGTGAAAGTGCTCGAGTATCTCGTTCTTCAGACGAAATTTGTTGGTAGTTATGTCCAGACCTAATGCTTTCAGATATGTGTCATGCTTGCTTTGTAAATCAACTAACACAAATATATAAGTACCATCTTCCTCGACTGCATTTTTCATGTAACCTACTAATTCAGCAAATGCGCGTGCCTTGACTTTTCTCTCTTGTAATTGCTCTGCATGTTTTGGAGAAGCTTCACGAGCACGTACATAACTGCGGTATTTGTTACGATATTTTGTTAAGCAAGATAAATGATACTTCGCCTCAGTTGCAACAAGATCGCCTCCTACTATTTTGGAATGAATTTCTGTATCTTCCATTTCCTCAACCATTTGACGAAGTCTCCAATCTGCATTGGGTGTACTGTAGTCATGAAGACTTTCCGGACGTATTGTATCACAAAATATACATAGTCTCTTATACAATGGGTATGATCGGCGTTTGTGGCGACAATCACTACCAGTACTAGTAGTATTTTCAGTTGATTCATTTTGCCGATTGAATTTGGCACGCTCCAACTTGTCATTGTTGAATTTTTGATGACAATTCTTATGCCACACTGCCTGGTTGTCTATGAAACTCTGAACAGTTCCATGGCTTCCAAAGTCCACGCCTGCAGGTAAACTGTTAATACTCCGAAATTGTTCAACGTTGCTTAAGAATGATGAATACACTTCTACTGGTGGTTTATAGTTTGATGGTTTGAACGGATGACGTAGGTCTTCTGATGTCTTCCTCTGGCAGATAATACACTTTTCCCAGTCAATCACTGCAGGCGCCGTGTGTTGTTCCATTCCTGGAAACATATGAATGGTCATAATAAACAATGTTGAGTCAGTGAGTGAATAGGGTTTAAACCCTTTCACCCTTAAAGGCATACTCCGGCGCTTGAATACTACATTCAGAGTATATCTAAACATATATGAGCTGCGTCGCGAGAAAACCAACGATGTGACATCTGCGTAAAGAGTCGACCCGAATCACCTTGTGTAGCCCACGCAGTCTGATCCCACCGGACATTTCCCGCCTATGGGTGATACAAGTATAGAGTAATGGTTCCTGAAACAGATTATCCCCAGTAGGCGGAAAGTGTCGGCCCGGATTAGCCTGCGCGGACTGCGCAGGCTGATCCGGGTCGATGCTTTACGCACATGCGACTTTGTTGGTTTTCTCGCGACGCGGCTCATATAGTAAAAGCATGTATTGAATAAAGCTAATCGTTATCTATGACACTATACAATACTTTTCGCCAGAATTGTGTTATAGTGGCAGTATTGTACGTATTACGAAACCTAAAGTAGAAAGCCGGATGTTTCCAATTGTTTCAAGAAATCGCGTGATGAACGAATCTTCCGTGATACGCGAAGAATCAAGGCTGACCGGTCGAAGCTAGTCAGTCAACAACTAAAAAACAACTTATCTCTGTAGTTTTCTTGATTTGCGTGCGATTAGATACATTGTTATCACTCATGTTGTGAAAGGCACGAAATACGGGAAACATAGAATTTGCTACGTAATAAATTTGGGATATCCCTCCGAAAAAACTATATCAGACCATATTTCTGGTGGTAATTAATACATCTAGTTATAGACACAAATTATATTAAATGAACTAAGGCAGTTAAACACGTTTCTGTTAATTCAGGTATTATGGTATTATATGACGGACCATGACTTTAAGTAACTGAAGTGGATTATTTCATGCTGAAGTTCACACCAATCCATTCAACAGAGAATGAAATTCAGACCATTCCATTCATACACTAGGGATGTTCTGTTGTAAAATATTAGGAAAATTGTTGCAACAGTGCAGAATCCTGATGAGGCTCTTTACCAGCCAGATCATCTGGATCTACACTGTTTGCCAAAGTCTATAAAGAGGGATGTGGAGTTGAAAGAGTTATCAACAAACTTGCAGTCATATAAGGTCTGGTCAGCGGTGTCGAATGCCACTCCTCACCTGTATGATGGGGGGAACTTGCAAACTCAGCACTGTACATATATCCTGATCTGGTACCTCGGGCCGAAAATATGCGAAAATAATCAAAGTCCACACCTAAAAAAAAATTGGCCAGGGGTTCCCCAGGGGCAGAGCCATTTCAATTTCCCCCCCAGCCCTTTTCCCCGGACATTATATAATGTCGCCCCTCAAATGTTTGTCAACCTGCGAAAACCAATGACACAAGTATTTTCATCAATATGTAAGTATTGGAGCTACATGGAGGACTGAAAATATGGGAGATATATTGGACAGACAATGTTTCATATTATAACAAATTATACGTACCTCATAATGTGGGTAACTGGAAGTGGTTCCTTGTTATTTCACATTTTCGTTCCAAAAAAACTTTATTGTTGTTGTTGTTGTTGTTGTTGTTGTCTCACTGATATTCTTGCACTTACTTTTGCAGCCCCGCAACATTGCTAACACTTATTAAGCTGCATCAGATGACCAACGTACATTACAATAACACGTGTGTGTTTATAGTAGTTGCATCATCACATGCGAATTCATCATCTATATCTTAATGTAACTGTGACAGAGAATATGAGAGACCAGATATCTCTCATAGGATAGTACATTTATAGTCGTGGCCATTTTGGATTGATACACATGAAATGTAAATGTTCACTTGCATTGCACTGATGACCAAGTGAATATTTTTATCTACAATCACCATTTTGAAGGTTAAATGTATTTAATTGATGACCATACTGCATTTATATGCCAAATACTGATAGTTGGCAGCCATTTTGGATTTATGCAAAAGGTGAAAGTATTCAATTTCATTTTAATGTTATGCACATTCATTCTACCATCCAAAAAATTGCATACAAAAGGTTAAATTTATAAAATATATCAACTTACTACGAACATAAGGCAAGCTATATAAATATTGGCGGCCATCTTGGATTTGTGTTTTTTTAGGTGTTCCGGTGGTCAGATTTTTTGGAGCCACTTATTTTTGAGATCTACTTGTTCATACCTATGTTCCATAAAAAAATGGCACTTTTGTCCGGCCCGTATTGATAACTCATAATTTTCGACTTAACGGACTCCGCTATGACATTTCTGCCAACGTTTGACTTTTATGGAAAATATGACAAATGTTCAAAACCACTTTTGGGGAATATCTTGCTTGCAATAAGACATGTTTTGCACTGACTCATATGAACCCACAATACATAAGGCTTGTTAATTGGGTATATAAACAGTAAATTAACAATTTTCCAATTCAGATGCACGAGCCGCTGTGACTTGGTGGTTAGAGCATCTGACTTCGAATCCGGCGTCCCCGTTAAAGAACCAGGGGGATTCCTTCGCAAAAAGAGTCGAGGGATATATGCCCGTCTCCCTGTTTCTGTAATTCTCCACTCTCCTGGAGACGGCCTCCAAGATGTTGAAAGGCCGTTAAACTACTATCAACCAACCAACCAATTTGGATGCCTATTCTGAAATGTGCTATGGATATTTACCCTTTTAACTCCAAGAGGCCAGGGTTTACTGTAATGCGCC
>JBEVXV010000468.1:0-5108 GCA_040505915.1 Sedimenticola sp.
GATATCCGTAACTGTGACAGATTTTCAAAATATGATGCCGGTAACTGAAGAAAGATGTCCGTAACTCACAATGATGCACGTAACTGACATCTCATTCTGTGTAATATATTTGAGGAAATTCTTCAATTTGTGACAGGAAAAAATGTTACCATTTTGATTCTGATCATGTGGTTTCACGACTTCATAATATCTGGTATTAAACGAAGGCGTGTCTATGAAAATAATTTGTAAAACCAGCATTTCTTGCATTCAGAGGATGTACTGAATATTTTGTCGATTATAAACTAATAAATTGGGATTTAAAACTGAATGTATAATTATCGAGTTGTGTATTAGATCTAGTAGATCATGAACGGGTGTTGGGTACGTTGCCGTCAGGAGACGGGTGTTCGCTTCCGGCAGCCATTAAATGTGGCTGTGACTGGAGAAAGGGGTCTTATGGGTTATGCAACCAGTGCAGCCTCAGATCAGTCTGCGCCTCTGCACAGATCCTTTTCAATTGACGGAACCGTTGTATATTGTTTTAAAATGTTGATATATTTATAACTCAAGTCAGATCGGAATTGTGCATGCAACTCTAGAAATATCGGTTCAGTGTGGCGAGGCTTTAGTTATGATCACGTTTTCGGGGGTTCGTTGTCGGACTCTTGTCTGTCTCGTTGGATGAGAGCACAGCTAGTCTCCTCTAGTCAGATTTTCTTGTTTCGGACATGAGAACCGAGTACGTGTCCATAAGTATCAATCAGATATTCTGACTGGTTAGCAAGCATTTTTCATTCATACTAACATTCTGAGAAGTGTGAATAGATTACATTCTGGCAGATTGCGACCAGTGTAGATCTATATCAGGTGGTGCAATCACGCAGTCTGGTCGTGATCTGCACTGTTCGTTATTGTATTAGTAGAATATGATGATGACTGACAGCACCTAGACTCTTCTACGAGGTAATTGCCCAGGCGTTAATTATCGGAATATGACTTAAATATTGCTTTCTATGTCAATTAGTGACATTGTCTGGCAAGTGACACCAGTGTAGACCCGGATCAGCCTCTGCAGACACACAGTCTGGTCGGTGTCTGCATAGTTTGCAATTTAGTGAGACATCCTTCATGTCTTAACAAAGGGTCAAGACTGCGGGTGGCAATGAAGTTATGCTGGTTATTCATGAAATAAGACAATTATGCCAGACCATGTCACACTTTAATAAAATTATTGTCTGAAAGTGTTGCAAGGAGTATCCATACTGATACTGCCCAGGAGTATACATTGTAATGAAGGAATTGTGTTGAATAGAAAACGAGCAATTAGTCTTTATCCAATCAATCAATCATTGGTGAAAGAATGTTATACAAGCTGATCACAGCGATATTGATATTTCAATCAACTTTCATGGAAAATTTCAGCGAAAAGTCTTACCTTTGATCTGATGTTCTCAGGGAGATCGTTGATATATATGAGGAACAGTATAGGTCCTAGGACTGATCTCTGGGGAACACCAGATGAAACCGGAAGTCTTACCTTTGATCTGATGTTCTCAGGGAGATCGTTGATATATATGAGGAACAGTATAGGTCCTAGGACTGATCTCTGGGGAACACCAGATGAAACCGGTACCTCTGATAACAGTTTCTCATGACTGACCTTGTCAAATACCTTGCTAAAGTCTAACAAGACAAGGTCAGTCTGACGGCCACCGATGGCACTGTGGGCCATGTCGTCAACAAGCATGATCAGTTGTGTCTCACATGAGCGTTTGGATCTGAACCCATGTTGGAGGTCATATAGTATGTTGTTCCTGTCTAGGTGTGAAACAAGGTTTGTTGTAACGATGTGCTCCAGTGCCTTGCAGAGGATGCATGTGAGGGAAATGGGCCTGTAGTTCGCGGCAATGCTTTTATCTCCCTTATTGAATAATGGGCACACGCTTGCACTGTTCCAGTCTGTGGGAACTCTACCTACATGCATGCAGTGTATGTTTTTTTTCTGTAACCGTTATGGAATATAAATACTTTACTATATTGCCAACACATTCATGTGTTTTGTTGTGTAGAAAACATTTTGGTAATAAATGCTTATGTTGTACACTGTTTTTTCACGATGTCGTAACTATACCTACTTAGGACATTTTGGAATAGGATATTTTGTTTCATTGAATGCATGCACTGGTTAATATCAAACAAGAAATTCGCATTATATTAATTTAGTTATAATAAAATTAACGTTATATTATTGAATAAAAGGTAGTACTGTATTTTGTGAACATATGTTAAGAAGTCACAACTTCTTCAGAGTCAAAATGTCGTAACAACACGTTGCTGTAATGTCTTAATGCATATAACAATACGTCATAACTACATTATTTTCATTCAATTACATTGTATTATTATGTCAGCTATGTATTATTTTCATTTTAATCACTTTAAATAGAAAAAAAAACAATACTTATAAGCTAAAATACATCAATGGAAAGCAAATATATTATGATTCATCAACAATCCAGAACATTTTTGTTGTAGCTTCAACATTTTGGAATTAGGAAATTTGGTTATTTGATTTTGTAATTTGATTAAACTATTGTCTCTTATTGAATAGTAGATACGACAGTTCATCATAACATGTATCGTACGGCGATTATGCCGTTGGTTTTACCCAAGAATGTAGTTAGGACATTTTGTCATTTGGGTAGCGAAGTAAGGCAATTGTGGAGATAATCCAGCATTAAAGCTTCTAAAACTAGCCGATGATTAAAATTACAACAAATGAACTTAAATTTATTTCAATAATTTACATTGTTCCACAGATATCAACTATAATGATTACCATTAATATTACACGTGCATTGTTTTACTGTGTGGATGACTTTGTGGCCAAGAATTATACCTTATAAGCCTACATGTTAAAATACCTGGGAAATCTCAGTGCCGTGATATAATGTGTAATTCTCTCCTTCGGAAAATTGTTCAAAATCAACAAGACCCAGTCAGGTTGAACGATCCACAGGATGCGTTGAACACAACTATACAAATAAAATTAAACAATATTTAAAATACATATCTGCGGTGTATGTATAACAAACTACTTGAAAAGAATAAGAGGTTTTTACAGGAAATAAATATTGTATTTTTCTTGAAAGAAAACGTATCCGAAACACCTCGATGTCATTATTTTGTGCCGTTAGCGGTGCTAATTTTACCACTTCTATGTAAACAAGAAATGTGGCGTGTCCAACCACGGATGCCCCCCTGGCGGCATATTGGACAAACTATGACAAACATTTGGAGGTAACGGACGCACGCACACGTGGACGCACGCACACACGGTCAAAACACTATATTTTATAGACAAATAGACATATTTCTAACTTAATGTTATGTGTCTGAAGCCTGCACATATGCATTTAACAAAACAGAATTCGAAACAACAAAAAAGAACAAGAATGCCGCCAACGGCATGTATCCCATCGCGGTGGTGCTTGGACAGAGCAACGCGCACAATTTACTGAACCGAACATTTGAAAGTCATTGACCTTGACTGGGGCAAGGGGGTGGGGTGCGGTGGGATGTGGAATGGTACTATTGATGACGATAAACATGCATATGAAGTTTCAAGTGAATTGCTCTTACGGTAAAGAAGTTATAGCAGAATGAAAAAACGTGACGGACGGACAGACGACATTTGCATCCCTATATCCCATTTCGCTACGCGATGGGATAAAACACATTTGTAAACATAACCGAGAACCGAACCTGCGTTTATAGAACACTCTACAGACAACTAATGCCAACGTAATGAATTACGTTGACCGCAATGCTTTTTATCATACAATAATCGAACGTCACTCATGATACAGATATACTCACTGATGCCTCGTTTCGGCAAGACAAATATCACTGTTTACGCATGAAATCGATGTAAGCAACTTGATGAATCTCATGATTTTAATATGGCTAGTGAAGGCACAGAGTTCTTGGTTGTGAGTTTTTCGTTAAAAGCAGACTTATGGTATGAACATCAGTTTCTGGGCATTTCAATATGCTTCGGTGGTAATCGTATTCTCTACATTTGGTACCATGTAAACATAACTTGCAGTGATAGTGTTACATGTCATTGCCACCCCCGTAAAATAGTTTGATCCAGCTCGTCAATATGTCTACTTTTGAGAACACACATCACATTTTTTACCATTTACAGGTGTCCAGTTAAACAATATGCCCCCAATACAATGTACGGGGTAACAATATCACTGATTACATACATGTAAATTATTTAGCACACATACCGATGACCCATATGTGGACTATTTTCGTTGATAAAACACTAGTAAACGAAACATATAATTATGTAACAATCAAACGAAACGGTATAACAATCCGAAGCATAGAGCGTTTTCTGCTATCTCGAGTTAACTCGATAATAGTTAAGTTGCTGTTCTGTTACGATTTTTCCACCTATAGTATACTCCATTCAATTCACATAAATGCTTTGATTTCATATTAATAGTAATAATAATAATAATAATAATAATAATAATTGGATTTAAGGATAGGCATTGCCTCTATGGGCTACCATATCCATGGATCTCTACACACCGCAGTACCTGGGTAGAACCAAGTGTTAGAGATTAAATACAATGTATTTCTCAATTTCCGGAGCCGGGAATCGAACCAGAGCCGGGGTGGGTTGACAATCCGAGGTGCTAACGCTTCTGCCACGATCCGCTCTTATTGAATTTCATATGTAACATCCTAGCCCAGTTTTGTAACACTCATTGGATATTAGCTTCCGGTACTGAGTCGTATCCTGGCAATCGACAGGGCTGCGACTCCATTAATTCGGATTGCACGCACTAATCTTGTGTGTCCTGTTACATGTAACTCAAGAGTATTCGAGTACTCGATCGTATTCTGTTGTTACTCTGGTGGCCAGGGTTAACTGGGCAGTTACAGCAGAAAACGCGCATATGGATCATCATTGTTATTTCTCTATTTAGCCTCACCTTCAATAACAGAGATCTAAAAGGAAATAAATACATGAATCTTGTCAAATAACGACCTAATTATGTAAATTCATTTGTCTAATAAATGGAAATATTATAGATACCGCAAGC
>JBEVXV010000469.1:0-4072 GCA_040505915.1 Sedimenticola sp.
TGCTCTAAGTATTACTTATCGTTGGCACTGTGGATTGGTTCGATGATCTGCGTAGCGTCTCGCGGGTGGGCACACATCGCCGATCAGGCTCGCAGCGAAACGTCCAGTTTTTCCTGCAGGGCGGTCAGTGCCCGCCCGCGTGGCGGGACACATGTCATCGGTTCAAGTCACTGTGTTATTAAATACGTATTTATCACATATTTTGTCTTACTATGTCATGCATACGACCAACCCTAACTGCAAAAATATGTATTTTCACAGATCCTTGTAAAATATATTGAATCTCACATGCTTGCTTACAATTAGACCATTCATGAAGTGGGGGTGTTCTGTTGACAAAAAAACTGGAAAAAAAATCTAAATAGTTCATGATAGTGTCAGGATATCAAAAGACATACCTAGTGTTGAAAGGGCTAAATATAAATATATACCGTATTGTCCTTGCATCCACTAATTGAAAATTTAACGATGTCTATTTCTTATTTTCACCATTTGTTGTACTGTATAATTGATTAGTTGGACATTGCCAGTATATCGTAACGGAAGCTGAAACCTTGCCCAACATAATTACGAACACTGATTTAATCAAACACACGTTTGTGTCATTGATCGTGACATGTTTGTCATATGTAATTATTGTAGATACTGTACATGTGTTGTATGTCCAGGTCACGTATATTGTATTTACAAATGTCTCAACCTGGGGGCATTGTACGTGGGCGTGGTCAATGTGTGGGTACGTAGATGAGATTAACACGGCGGAGAGCGGAATGTCACACTTTTCCCATATTATCCAATGCGATACGTCGCCAGTTCCCTACATAATTATGTTTATTCTTTGCTCCCGAAGTTCTTGGTCACATTTGAAACTGCACGCGACAAACATAGCCAGCGGTCAAACGCATTACAACTTTGGTACACGTTCCGATGGTGTACGATTCGGTTGGTTAGGGATTAATTATCGCATGTTACTCAATATGCAATGAACATTCCGTTATTAATGTGTATACATGTACCGCATTAGAGCATTGTTTAGCCGTGGATTACTCAGGTTTTACTGTCATGATCACACTTCATGTGAACCATTCGTAGACTGGTTGAAATCGTCTCTTTAATAATGTTAACTTTCAGTGGTACCTACAACTATTCACACCTTTCTTGCTGTGAGTCTCCGTTAACAGTATATATGTCCATCGCGTTCAAGCATCAGATGATGTCGCAACAGGAGTTAACCCTTTCAACCCTACAGCCCGCTTTATAGGCTTTGGCAAGCAGTGTAGATCCAGATGAGCCGGCTCGTATCGAGCCGTCACGTCAGGATCTGCACTGTTTACAACCATTTACATGATTTTTGCCAACATAACACCTCTATTTTATGTATGAGCTCGTCTGAATTTTGTTTTCTTATGCATGCATTGGCTTAAATTTGAATATGGGAGAACACATCTCAGTTGCTTGGGGGTGAAAGGGTTAACACAATAAGAGCGTACTCAGGCCAGCCCATCGCATCTTTGTTTTTCCCATACATTGCCCACGTCTCACACTAATTATCCGTGAATACATTGTTTACATGTATGTAACTTACACCTTGGTACTTCATATCGTGAACAGCCTATAATGCAGTCCGCCTATATGTCCACTTACAGTTATTAATTGTATCTCCATCTATTTATTAGTAACCATGTTTCTGTAATGTCAGGGCGACCAACTATTTAACATTTGCATGTATTATTTATGCACGAAAACAATATACCATTACATTTTCTTACTTATGTTTATACCGTCTGTAATGACCAAGCTGTTGAACGGACGCAAAAACCTCTTCAATATCTGAAGGTTATCGTGTATTAAATGTACTGCATGCAACTGCATTACATACAGTACGACTAGTGTTGTTGAACTTACCTTCATGTTAGTCCGTAAATATTCTGGCACGTTAATGATGGAATTCACACATTTACAAGCTGATCAGAAATGTATGCCACATATTTGGTCGCCCTGGAATACCATACATACATGCTCTTTTTTGCAAACTGTACTTTTACATGTTCTATTTGAACGAATTATGCATACGAATCCCAAACACGCAATTGGTTCCCGAAAATCCGATTCCCGTAGTCATGACCTATTGGTCATATGTATTTTTTTTTATTATTCGTCCATTAGTCTGCGTGCGATGCTACTGCGTATCTTCGATCGTTGTTGGGGGCCAGTTTCACTTTTCCCGCTCTTCTGCGCCGGCCCGCGCCCAGTCCCACGCCCATGGCGTGTGGTGGTGCACAGAGGCTTCCTATTACGTGTTACTAAATGACTCTATTACTTGATTTAGCATACCTGTGGGCTTCTGTGCGGCAGGAGGCGCTTATCAACATATGGCGTGTTCACCCATATATGGTCCATCCGCAGTGTATAACGCAAACGTCCCACCTACAGAGTAAACTACTTTTACTATCTGGCGACATTCACCCTAATCCGGGACCGAACTCTAGTATTAATTCTGAACTCTCGTCAAGTTCTCTAGAGTCATCTTCAATATCTACCGACTCCTATCTCGATCTTATTAATAGTGGCCTTAGTGTCATGCACTTAAATATTCAAAGTATTAAACCTAAATTGGACATATTGCAAATAGAAGCTCAACCATTTGATATATTAATCTTCACGGAGACATGGCTATCACAAACTATACCCGACGACGACATACTCATCTCAAATTTTAATACACCATTTCGTTGTGACAGACACGGTCGACAGGGGGGTGGAGTTGCTATATACGTACGTGAAGGATTGCATGCTACGCGTCGGTCAGATTTATCATTAAACGGACTAGAATCTCTATGGATAGAACTGATAGTTAATAATAAGAAACTTTTGATTGGGGGCATATATAGACCACCGGACTCAAATAACAACGACTGGCTATTACTAGAAGAAAGTATAGACCGTGCATTCAACCAAGTCTGTGAAAACATAATAGTTGCTGGTGACTTTAACATAAATGTACAACAATCAAATTCAAATAAAATGAGCAGACTTATCACATCTTACAATGCAGAACAATTAATATCGTCTCCCACTCACTTTACAGAAAATTCTAACTCGCTTATAGACCTCATTTTTGTAAAGGATACGCGTCATGTTACCGCTAGTTTTGTGGCAGATCCATTTATACCTGATCTTATCAGGTATCACTGTCCGGTTGTTGTGGTATTAAAATTAAAAAAACCTAAAACTACTGCTTATCGTAGAAATATATGGCTCTACGAACAAGGCAACTACGCAGAATTCAAATCAAAACTCAGTTCGGTAAATTGGCACGATATTATAAACAATGACAATTTAGACACATCCGCAGATCTGATCACGAACTCCATCTTGGATGCAGCCACACAGACTATACCAAATAAAATTGTCACAATACGGCCAACAGACATACCCTGGTTCAATAACAATATCAGAAAACTTATACGAAAAAGAAACAGATCCCACAAAAAAGCAAAACTTCAAAACACGGAACAAAATTGGGCAGCATTTCGAAAAATTAGAAACAAAGTGACAAAACTAATAAGAAAAAGTAAAACCGATTACGACAACAAAATTATTGAAAAAGTTAACGATGGTAATACTCCCATAAAAACTTGGTTCAAACTCGCTAAACAATTACGATCGAAAAAAATATCGACGCCAATACCCACTTTGTTCGAAAACGGCTTCGAAGCCGCAACTGACTTGGACAAAGCAGAGTTATTAAACTCGTTCTTCACTAAACAGTCGACTATTGACGATAGTGCTGAATCCTTACCCCCTCCTCAAACGCCTCAAAATCCGCTCCTGTCAAACATATGCATATTACCAAAAGACGTTACAGACGCAATTGCCTTAGTTAATCCATCCAAAGCAAGTGGACCTGACCTAATCAGCCCCAGACTCCTACGCGAAGGCTCCGAAGAACTATCTATTCCTCTAGCTACATATTTTAATAAACTATTAAACAATGCTTACTTTCCGTCACCTTGGAAACTAGCAAACGTCACTCCTATCTTTAAAAAATCCGACCCGTCCGATCCACAGA
>JBEVXV010000470.1:0-6926 GCA_040505915.1 Sedimenticola sp.
CCCAAGCCGGGATGTTATTATTGCGCGAGCCATAAGGTTGTTGTTGCACTGGCGATAATTTTGATAAATAAGGGGGCATGAAAATCAGCATGGAACGAAGTCTGGGGAATTAACCGCCCTTTGTCATCAGGTCATCTACTTCAACATTGAGTGCAGAGGCCAGCCGTTTCAGCAACGCCAATGAGCCTATTTTATTGCCTGTTTCTATCTGGGAGATATAGGATTTTGTTACCTCTGCCTGATCTGCCAAGGCTTTCTGGGTCAGACTTCGATATTCACGCCATACCTTGAGCGGATGTTCCCCAGCCAGCAGTTGCTCCACCACCCCGGAGGGGATCAGCTCATCCTCACCGTGATCGAGTTCATGCATCGCTTTATCATAAGCCCAGATCTCTTCGGCATCCTCCGCCAACGCCAACAGTCTCTTATAATCATCGAACGGCACAACGGCATACTCAGGTCTGCCATCCCGCTCGATAATCTGTACTTGAGCATGACTATTCATTTGTAGATATCTCCTCTTGGTCCAGCATCAACGACCAACAGAATCAGTTTATCGTCATCACGGTGGAAAATAGCTCGCCACTGACCTACCCTTAACCGGTAACCATCACGAACTTTCAGTTGCTTCATATCGAGATCCTGCCTGTCGGGATTCTCAGATAGCGTAGAAAATGCTTCCAGCATCTTTTTCTTGGTGACGGTGGGCATTTTCAGGATGCCCTTGAGAGCGGCTTTCTTGTAGACCAGCTGATACATACTTGTAGTTTACTATATGTTTACTTTTGGTCAACTTTTACTCGATTGATTGAACTCATTTTGTATGGCTGGCGTTACGCTTCAAGGCTGGGGTGCGTGATCTGCAGGAGCCTCAGACCAAACGTTATTAGCCACGGAAACACGCGGAAGGCACGGAGAAGTGGTACAGGGATGTACCGTTAACGGACCTAAGGATGGAAAGGATCGAGTGAAGTTGTCCGTGTTTTTTTAAACTCCACAAATGGTAATGATTGTCATTCGCCTTGCGCTCGTAGGCGGTCTTTCAGTCCGGCAGCGGCTTTGTAGGGGGAGTGCTCGGGGTAGGCTCAACAAACTACGTCGATCAGGGGCCGCACCGTAATCTCTTTGGTGACTGGATAGGCCTCCTTTCCCGGATAGACCACCCACAACTGGTCGAGGGAGAGATCCTCGACAGCCGTGTGCATGGATCTCGTGATCTTTGGGGCCTCGCTGAACTTGAACTCCACTCCTATCCGCTTGCCCTGGTCGAAAATGAGCAGGTCAACCTCGGCACCTCCATGCGTTGACCAGAAGTAGGTTTCATCGGGGTGCAGGGCCTGTGCAACCTGTTCCAGTGCAAATCCCTCCCATGATGCTCCCAGCCTTGGGTGTCCGGTCAGGACGTGGTAATCGGGGATATTCAGCAGGGCGTGCAGGATGCCGCTGTCCCGGAAATAGATCTTGGGGGCTTTGACCTGACGTTTGCGCAGATTCTCGTGCCAGGGCTGGAGCTGGCGCACCATGAAGGTCGCGGTGAGAATATCGAGATAGGAACGCACAGTCTTGTCGCTGACCCCCATGGAGCGGGCCAACTCCGAGGCATTCCAAGTCTGGCCGTGATAGTGCGCCAGCATGGTCCAGAATCGCCGCATGGCGGTGGGGGCGATATGGATGCCAAGCGCTGGTATGTCGCGCTCCAGAAAGGTACGAATAAAGCCCTCCCGCCAGGCAAGACTGTCCTCTTCCGATGCGGCGAGCCAGGAGCGTGGAAAGCCGCCCCGTACCCATAGGCTCTCGCTATGCTCGGAGCCGATCTCGCGGAGATCGAAACCGGACAGCTCGATGAATTCGACCCTTCCCGCCAGCGTCTCGGAGACGTTGCGGATGATGTGTGGTGATGCGCTGCCCAGCACGAGAAACCGGCCCTCAAAGCCCCGTTGGTCAACCAGCACCCGGAGCACGCTGAAGAGTTCCGGCTGCAACTGGATCTCGTCGAGAACGATCAAACCACGCAGGGTGCTCAGCATCATCTCCGGGTTTTGTAGGCGGCGCTGGTCGGCGATGGACTCAAGATCGAAATAGTGAACATCGCGTTGCTCACCAAAGATGCGTGCAAGCGTGGTTTTGCCGCACTGCCGCGGTCCGAGAAGTGCGGTTACAGGTGAGCGGGAAACCGCTGTTTCAAGTGCGGATAGATAGCTTTTTCGTTCAATCATACATGAAGCATAACAATGATAATTCGGAATAGCTATCCGAATTATCATGGTAGCGGAGGGGTCAGGCTTTCCTTGTTGTGGTTATTGGGCTACTTGACCCATCGGCGGGCATCTTTGAGCAGGAGCAACAGCTGCTGCTTACTCAAGGGTGAGGGAATGAAGCCAAAACGGGTATAGAAACGGGTGGCTTCATCATCAATGGGGTGGGTTAACATTGCTCGTATCCCGGCTTGTTCGGCAATGATAAATGTGCGCCGGATGGCGTCCTGTAAAAGCCCGGTGCCGATACCGCGCCCCTGATCCTTTAACGATACGGCCAGGCGCGCGAGGATGACCACAGGTATCGGATATTGCCCCATCCCTTTGCGAATACGATCCGGTGCATCTAGCGTATCGACTTGTCCAACGGTCAGGCTGAAATAGCCTGCTACCTGATCTTCGTTGGTTACGACAAAGGTCTTGGCCGATCCGCACCCCTGTGCCTGCCGGGCGTAACGAAGTAGCCAATCATTGAGTGCGGGTGTTCCGCAATCAAACTCTTCAAGTCGATGTTGTGGGCCCAGCGGCTGCGGAGCTTGCAAGCTCATTGGGTCTCCCAGGGTGCAGGCCTGGAAAACAGGTCTCGCACTCCTTCGTTGTCTTGCTCCGGGCGGTCCAGAAGATCCATCAGAGCTTGGTACTGGCTGCCTGATACCATGAACAGACGCTGGTCGAGCAGGGTTTGCTCGGCTGCCAGGCAGGCAGTGTCGAGGATGAATTCGGTCAGAGACTTGTGTGCTACTTCAGCCGCCCGCCGCAAGATAGCTTCTTGCTCCGGTGTGGCACGCAGTCCAAGGCGTGCGGAACGGGTTGTGGTAGGTGTTGCAGTTGCCATGGATGGGATCACTCCATATTGTTTGCTCAATGGTTGACATGTTGGTACAAACGACAAACCTTGTCAAATAAAAGCAAACGGGTTTCTGTTCTGGAATTTTCCTAAGGCCCGGATCTTCATGGGCGATGCCGGCAGCGGCTTTGTAGGGATCGTGCTTACTGTTAATCCACGCCGCCTGGGTGGCGCCGGAGTTGTTCTGGGGCTGGGTGGCTGGATGGTTTGCTGGGGGTGTGAGAGGGATGGTATTGCTATTGGCCGGTGAAAAGGTTGTGATTGGACTAAGGTGCCAAAAGGGAACCTAAAGGGCTATAATGAATCTATCTTGATTAGGAGGTGCCTATGTCCGTCAGTGTCAAGCTCTCAGAAACTCTGGTTGATCAGGCGAGGCGTTTTGCCTCGGTTCAGCACCGTTCTGTCCCCAAGCAGATCGAATATTGGTCTCAGATCGGCAAGATCGCCGAAGAGAATCCAGATCTACCGTTTTCGGTTATTCATGACATCCTGATCGCGGATCAGGAAGAACCGGTCGGCGAATACCAGTTTGGCTGATGCGCCTTCTTGTCACACCAACTTTTGAAAGGACGGTCAAAAAGCTCCATCGTCGGCAAAAGACTGATCTTGATGAGGCTGTCCAGGCCATTGCCAGTGACTCATCGATTGGTAAAACCAAGGTCGGCGATCTTGCTGGGGTTCAGGTCTACAAATTCCGTATGGCCAAGCAGCTCTGCCTGCTGGCCTATCGCGTTCTGGATGAGAACACCATCAAGCTATTGATGGTGGGGCCGCATGAGAACTTTTATCGTGATCTGAAGTAGACTGGGGGGGTGGGGTCAGGCTTTCCTTGTTGTTTTGGGTGGTGAAGAACTTGAGTTATAAATAACTGATCGGTATGACAGATATTTCCGCTGAAAGAGGTATATCACTCTCTTTTAAACAGATTACTGCGCCGTGGCCTATATCTTTCCCCAATTTTTTTAATACAGAAAAATGTTTTGCTGTATTTAGTGACGGTGTGGCCGTTTTTTTGATCTCGATAGGGTAGAGAGTGCCGTCTTTTTCGATGAGTAGGTCTATCTCTTTTTGATCCTTGTCGCGATAAAAAAAGAAATTTGGCGTTAGCCCGTTATACCAGTAACTTTTTAATGTTTCTGAAATGAGGTAGCTTTCAAGGATTGCGCCGGAAAAGGCGCCTGCTTCTAATGCCTCTGGTGTTGACCACTTTGTAAGGTAGCGGCAGAGTCCGGTATCCAAAAAATAGAGTTTTGGGGTCTTGATAACTCTTTTGGCCATATTGTTGTGATAGGGGGTAAGCAAGTAGATGAGGCCAGAAGATTCGAGTACCGAGAGCCACGCCTTTACCGTCTTTTGATCAATTCCAACATCCCTTGCCAGATCGGCATAGTTAAGCAGCTGGGCGGTTCTGGCTGCAACAACGCCAATGAAGTCTCTGAACACCTTTTCGTTGGTTACTTTTACGATCTCCCTCACATCTCTTTGAATGTAGGTTTGTAAATAGGAGTTATAAAATAGATCCGATGAAATATCGGGGTGAGTGATTACGCGGGGATAGCTCCCTTGCCAAATATTCTGGTAGAGCTTCTTGAGCAGGATAGGCTCTGACTTGCGTGACCTGGCGTGTTCTATCCACTCTTTTGTGGGTAAAAAGGGGGGTAAATCTTCGGCGCGTTGCTCTATTTCAGCTTTTGCAAATCCGTTTAACTCGATAATGGCAACACGGCCTGCCAGGTTTTCGGTAATATTTTGCATTAAATGGAATCGCTGAGAGCCAGTTAACCAGAAGAGGCCGTTGGTTTGAGCCCTGTCGACCATGATTTTGATCGTACTAAACAGTTCTGGTGCATACTGGATCTCATCAATGGTTAGAGGAGGTTGATAACGCTGGAAGAAGAGTGCTGGATCATTTTGTGCGAGTGTGCGGGCTTCAAAGTCATCAAGTGTGACATAGTTTCTATCTGAATCTGAGCTGGTTTCCAGCAGAGTCGTTTTGCCAACCTGCCGTGGGCCGGTAACGAGCACAACAGGAAATGAGAGGCTGGCGTTGATCAGCGTGGTGTGTATTGTTCTGGCATACATGGCTAAATTCGACTAATCTGGAAACGAATTCCATATTAGTCGAGGATTGCTTGGTAGGCAAGGAGCGAAGTGAGCTGGGTATATGATTTTTACTCGATTTAACATAACCCCTTGATTGAGGGGTTATGTTAAATCGGAATTGAATTCATCAAGTACATGAAACCCCCATTCTCCCTGCATGATTACTGCTGTTTTAGCGTTATTGGGTAAACTTCTCTCTATTCAGTAACCACTTCCAAAGTGGTATGAGGTGGATGGTGCCCTGTTTAACGGAGTGGGTCTCCTCCTGATCGGCAGTGATCAGGGTTGCCTCTTCTGTTTGTAGTGTTTCCATTGCCTCTTGCAGTGAGCGAATCTCCCTCTTACGGGTCTGTGGATCTTCCAGGGAGTGTGTGACGTTGATCAATCGGTTCTGCGTGATGAAGTCCACTTCATATTTTTCTTTGAAGTAGTAGATTTCCCTGTTTTCTCTGCGTAGTTGAAGAAAAACGAGATTCTCATAGAGTTTGCCAAGGTCACGGGAAGAGAATGCGTCGAACAGCTGTTTGTAGCTGTTATCGATGATGTAGCTCTTTTTTGGGTTGCGCTGCTGATCATGAACCGATCTTCGGAAGATGGGGACACTGAATACGGCATAGGCATCATTCAGATGAGTAAAATAGTCGAAGAGCGTATCTTTTGAGAGTTTGAATCCTTGTGATTTGAACTGATTGTAGAGCTTGTTAAAGCTGACCAGGGTTGCAGGGTTGGCAAAGAGGTGGCGAATGAGGTGCTTCAGCAGTGTACGGTTGGTTACGTTGTAACGTTCAATCAGATCACGGTAGATGACCAGATCCAGGTAATCTGTCAGGATTCGGCGCTCTACCTCTTCGCTTTGGTTGAAGGTTTCTGCGAATCCGCCATGGATCAGATAGTGGTTAAAGTGGTGGTGAATATGGCGAATGCTGTTGGTTGAGTGGAGGTTTACTGTCGTATTGGTTGCAGCCAGGTACTCGGAAAATGAGAAGGGAAATACCTCGTAGGTGATAGTTCTTCCCCGGAGCGTGGTTGCGATTTCACTGCTTAATAGTTTCGATGAAGAGCCTGTAATATAGATGTATCCATTCTCTGTATCATCCATTCTCCGAATAAAGCGTTCCCAGCCCGGAATATCCTGGATTTCATCAAAAAACCACCAGACTGGTTTTCCCATCTCTTGTGGGTAGAGTTCAAAGTAGCTCTCCAGGATTAGGCCGAGATCTTTCAGCTGTAGTCCGTACAGCCTGTCATCCTCAAAGTTAAGGTAGACGATTCTCTGTGCTGGTACCTGGCTGCGGAGTTTGCGAATGGTATCCAGCAGGAGTGAAGTCTTACCGCAACGACGCACACCGATTAGTGAGACAATTTTCTCGACACCCAGCGGAATTTCAAGCTCACGTGGAATTAGTGTGGGCAGAGGGCGTTCCTGGAAATCGGTGATTAATCGCTTTAGGGTCTCTTTCATATTTATGTCCTTCCCTGCAGGGATATTATGGCTCGTTTTTATCCTTGTCAATGCTTTAGATGTGGAAGCGGGCTTTCCCTGTTGAGGTTGTTTGAGTGGCAGCGGTCGGTATGGTGCCATGGAGGAGATCAAGCAGGCTGCCCGTAAACGCCTGGCTGATAACGACCAATAAGCGCTGAATATTGGATATGGCTCCTTCGTGGTTGCTGGGGGTAGTGATTGGGTATGCACCGCTGGTATGGCTGGCGTTACGCTTCAA
>JBEVXV010000471.1:0-7134 GCA_040505915.1 Sedimenticola sp.
TTACTAATTATGTTAGTGTTGATGGAAAGGAGTGGGTATGCAGCACTTGCCATCGAGCCCTTATGGATAGCCGAATCCCCACACAATCTGTTTACAATGACCTACAGCTTGATCCTATTCCTCCAGAGTTAGCATGTATCTGTCAACTTGAAGCACGCTTAGTGTCACAGAGACTTCCATTTATGCAGATTTGTAGTCTACCTAGAGGAGGACAAAAGGGAATTCATGGTCCGGTCATCAACGTTCCATCCACACTAGACACTGTGATGTTGACACTACCAAGAATTCCATCAACTTCTGGATTAGTTCCTGTGAAGTTAAAGAGGAAACTTATGTATAAGGGTCATACCCTATACCAGTGCATCAATCCATCTAATGTGACTAATGCTTTGAACTGTTTGTTGAAAAATAACCCACTGTATGCTGATGTCACTGAACAATGTAATTGGATACAAGAATCATTCACTATTGATGCGGACTTATCTAGCCAGATATTTGCTCCATTTTCTGAATCATCACACCACAAGTTGAGCCATGTTAACAGTGATGATACTGGTCAGTCGTCAGATGATGAGTCAAGTGACAAAGGACACAATTCACATGATAGCAGTGATGCCAAGCCTGTAGCTGCTGAAGATGAAGAAAGCAATCAAGACGAGCAGCTCAAAGGTCTGCCATTCAACAGCTGTCTCCAACCCACAGACATGCAGCCAAAAAAATCAATTGAACCTGATTCTGTCATAAATATTGCCCCTGGTGAGAACCAACACCCTTTGAGCATGTTACAAGACACATCATGTGAAGTTCTTGCTTTCCCCGTGGAATTCCCTTTAGGCAGATTTGGAATGAATGAAAACAGACCAATACATGTTTCAGCCAAAAAGTACTTCAACCAGAGGGTTCTTAATATTGATCCAAGGTTTGCAAGGAACATTGACTACCTCTTCTTTAGCCAGTACTACACCGAAATGAAACAGATGCTTGACAACATCAGCATTGCCATGAGAAAGGGCAGCTGTGGAAAGACTGCAGACAGACGGCTGAATGCAGCATCAGCAGCAGGAGATAACGTGTCCAACCTTCTTCAACAAAATGAAGGATACCGTTTCATACAGAACATTCGGGGCAGTTATCCATATTGGGAGCGCACGCTGACAGACCTTAACGCTATGGTGAGACAACTAGGAATCCCCACATGGTTTTTGACATTGAGTGCGGCTGACCTGAAATGGCCGGAGACAATTCAAATCATTGCAAGACAACATGGAGAAATCCTTGCTGATGACGACATTGCCAACATGGATTGGCAAGAGAAGTGTAGATGGATTCGATGTAACCCAGTGACCGCAGCCAGGCACTTCGACTTCAAAGTTCAGAAGCTTCTACACGGGGTTATACTCTCGCCAGCACATCCTATAGGGCATATAATTGACTACTTCTTCCGAGTAGAGTTCCAACAGAGAGGGTCTCCGCACATACATTCGTTATTTTGGGTTGAGAACGCACCAATAGTTGGAACATCACCTGATGCAGATGTGTGTGCCTTCATCAACAAGTATATCAGCACACAGATGCCAAGTAATGATGAGGAGCTACAGCAGTTGGTCTCAACTCTCCAGACACATTCACACTCTGGTACATGCCGAAAAACAGGCAAAGATTGCAGGTTCCACTTCCCAAGACCACCTACCAACAACACAATCATCTCACATCCCTTGACTGCAGAAGATGCAGACCCACCCGCAATCCAACTTATCAAAGAAACCAATGCTGAAGTGTTGAAAAAGGTATATGATCGCCTGGAAGGCAACACATATGAAGATCTCCAGCAACTGTTAGACGACGCTTCTGTTCCGGAACAACTGTACATGTATGCCTTGGACAAAGCCTCCTCAACTAAGTCAGTCATTACTCAGCGTACACCATCAGAAACACTGATTAACAACTACAATCCCGACTTATTGCGAATCTGGAAAGCAAATATGGATATCCAATTTGTCACTGATCCATGGGCATGTGCAAGATACATACTTGAATACATTAGCAAAGGTGAGCGTCAGATGGGAAAACTTTTGAAGGAGGCTTCTAAGGAAGTTGTGAATGATGACTCGCTTAGACAGCAGATGAAGAAGGTTGGCAATGTATTTTTGTCGCACAGAGAAGTCAGTGCCCAGGAATGTGTCTACCGCTTACTTTCAATGCCACTGAAAAGGTCATCAAGACAGTGTGTGTTTGTCAACACTGGAATGCCAGACACGCGTGTGCGTATCCTGAAGCCAAAGCAAGTTTTGGAGAAGCTACCAGATGAATCTGAAGATGTTTATCAGACAAGTATGCTTGATAGATACAGTGCCAGACCTGCTAATTTGGAAGACACGTGTCTTGCTGATTTCGCAACGTTATACAGAACTCAGTCTGGTAATAGCGACAAAGAAGAATCTGTTGATGAAGTTCAGAACATTCAAAATGACGCTGGAAAGAAGATCACATTACAGCGAGGTCATGGCTATATGAAGCAGAGGAAGCTGAGATGCATTGTGAGAACACCACGATTTTCAAGAAGTAAACAATCTGAAGCATATTACCACTCACTTCTCATGTTGTATTTACCATGGCGAAATGAGCTACCTGATCTGCTTCATGGAGACAACCTGTTTGAGGAGCATTATCAGAAGATGAAAGACACAGTATTGACAAATCAGTCTCTGTTTGAACACAATTCTGAAGAATTGGATGATGCACTACAAAACTTTGATTGCAGTGATCAGCCTGAAAGTGCATGGGACAAACTTGCTTCTGAAGCCCAACATCAACATAATGATGAACTGGATGAAGGTCGCCTCCCATCAATAGACCATGAGATGCTTGATCCAACTGAATTAGCAAACAGGACAATAGCAGAGTTGCATGCTTCAAACAATGCCAATGTTTATGTTGTTGAATCACAGACGGACCGACTTCCAAACCCAGAGTATTATGCTTTGCTGAGGACGCTCAACTGTGAACAGCGCAGTATGTTTGACAATCTTCTGAAGTGGTGCAGATCATCTGTTTCTTCAACCTCCATCCGACCGCAGAAGCCAGATCCATTTCACATCTTTGTCACAGGCGGTGCAGGGACAGGGAAAAGTCATCTGATACATGCTCTTGTGAACATGATGAGAAGAGAACTGCAACCCATTTGTGAAAACCCAGAAGGAGTTACTGTGCTGCTCTCAGCCCCCACTGGAACCGCTGCAAACAACATTGATGGCACAACTATCCACCAGGCATTTTCTATCCCTGTTAGGAAGAGAGGCACCAAAGACAGCGACTACATACCAATGGGACATGACAAGTTGGCCACGGTGAGATTCCATCTTCAAAGCTTAAAGGTTCTAATTGTTGACGAAATTTCAATGGTTGGATCCAACATTCTCTGGTACATTCATAGAAGGTTACAAGATATTATGGGCACACCATCAGATGATGTTTTCTTTGGAGGTGTCAGTGTTATAGCGGTCGGGGATTTCTACCAGATCCCACCAGTACTACAGAAGCCTATATTTGCTACCCCATCTGACGAATATGCACGCTTAAATCCCATACACATGTGGAAAGATCTGTTTAAGATGTATGAACTTACACAAATCATGAGGCAGGGAAAAGACACAGAGTTTGCTCAGCTCCTCAACAGAGTAAGAGTAGCACATGTAACTGATTCTGACATTCAGTTGTTGAAGGGTAGAGAAGTTTCTGCATGCCAGGAAGATTACCCTACAAATGCACTACATGTATTTACTGATAACCATAAAGTTGACCAACACAATCAGAAAATGTTGCAAACAATTGATGGTCCAGTACGCCACTTCAATGCCAAAGACTGGAAGAAGGATATGGGCACGGAACAGGCTGGCGTTTCTACATCCAGCAAGGCATCTGAAACAGGAGGTCTGAGAGAGTGTTTGTCTGTTGGTGTGGGTGCCAGGGTGATGTTAACGAAGAATGTAGATGTTAGTGATGGGCTTGTAAATGGTGCCATTGGGACAGTTACTGGATTTATTGAACCAGAAAGGAAATGCGAGACAAATTTTCCCACAGCCATACTCGTTCAATTTGACAGCATAAAAGCTGGAAGGAAACTTCGGATGAAATTGAAGAAATCACCAAAAGATCCAGTACCGATACAATTAGACGAAGCACGATTCACACTAGGAAGGTCATCTGGAGAATGCGTCAGAAGACAGTTTCCACTCACATTATGCTTTGCTGCCACCATTCACAAAGTACAGGGACTGTCACTGGATGAGATTGTTGTCTGTTTCGATGGCCGTTTCAATACTGGTCAGGCATACGTTGCTTTAAGCCGATGTAGAACACTGGATGGCCTATACTTACAGCAGTTTGATAAGAAGAAAATCACAGTTAGCAAACCTGTTGAAACTGAAATGGCTCGCTTACGACTAAATACACTGGACCCACAGTCTGCTCATCTGTTATCAACCTTACCTCACGACTACTTCAAAATTTGTCACCTCAACATACGCTCACTGGCGGCTCATTTTACAGACCTTCAGTCCAGTCATCCATTACTCACTTGTGACATTATATGCTTGTCGGAAACCTGGTTAAACAAGAGCAAGCAGACAAAGGATTACACTCTTGATGGCTATTCACTTTTTCGAACTGACCGTGAAGATATGCATCCAAGATGCCACAAACATGACTGTAAAATGTGCAACGATAAAGGTGGAGTAGCAATGTTCATCAGATCTGATGTTATGTGTCACAGACAAATAGACGTGGAAGTGAAAGACCTTGAATGTATTGTGGTTTCTTGTAAGACAGAGCCAGACAATGTCACCTACATCGTAACTCTCTACAGGCCGGATCATATACCACTGAATGTTTTGAATAACGCAGTTGAAAATATTCTCTCAAAAATCCCTGCAGATGCTGATGTTGTTTTCACTGGAGACTTCAACATTGATGTCTACAAAAACAAGTCTCCTTCAGCATTGACACCTTTGAGCGATGGAGGCTTTGTACAGCTCATATCCACTCCAACCCATCGCCTTGGGTCTCTCCTGGATCACATCTACGTTCCAAAGATAAAGTCTGGCATACCTTCAGGTGTGATACCGCAGTACTACACAGACCATAACGCAGTATTCTGTGCTTTCCCACCACATGTGGATGCTAATAATAACACGTCATATGTGTTGGATTTAAACCTCGCCAAAACTCCACAAAACAAACACACTGCCCACTACTCTAAACAGCATGTCACGAGCAATGTAGTTTCACCACTGACAAGTAAATCAACAATGAAAGTTCCGCAGCCCATTTTCCACAGGAAATACAAGGAAACAAACAAGAAAGCAGCGCCAACTTTAGCAGCTACATCCTTAGTGCAGGCTGTTGGAAGTCATGACAACTCTAATGATGTCACTTGCACTGGATCAGAGGAGGGAAATTTAAATCCAGGAACATTTAATCCTCCCAATGAACAAGACAGATTGAAATTGTCGGACACTTACCATCTTCCTCTTAAAAATGACACGAACCTAAATCCAAGTAAAAGAGATCACAGCTACAGGTCAATTCTGAAGGAATTACCTACACAAAACCCAAGAAGTCAGATAGACGTCATGCGTGATGATGGCAATTGTTTCTTCAGAGTGATCAGTAAGGAACTATTTGGAACTGAAGATTACCATGCACATATCCGCAATATCATTTGCAACTTCATGGCTAGTCATCCTTTCACGTTCTCAAATTGGTATTATCTAGGAGAAGTGCAGTTTTACAACCATGTACAAGAAATGCGGAGGTCTCGCGTATGGGCGGAAGAAGTAGAGCTTCTTGCTGTTGCTTCCTACTTTCACACCAGCATATGGGAATATACCAACAGCTATCCTGTAGGTGGACCATGGCACTGGGTGAAAATCGAACCACTTGCCTCTCATCCAGCAGACCCACCGTTCGATGGATTCGCCTTGCATGGATCTTTCTACATACACCATACTAATGGCAATCACTTCGACAGGATAATTGCACCACCTTCATCCTAGCTCCATACAGCAGTCACATAGAAGTGTACATACATATTGATATGTACAGATAAACTGATGGTATATGTGAACATATAAAACACTATTACTACTCTGTGGATGAGTAAAATATTATATGATGACAGCTAGTTCTGTCACTGGATGTATATATGGATACCATGTATGCCTGTCTTCGAGTTTTTCCATCTGATGTTTATTGCTAGGACAGGCAATCTATGAACTGTGATCTCCAATGAATATGTCTACCACGGGCGGCTACTGTGAACTGCCTGTCAGCTACACTAGGACAGGCAATCTATGAACTGTGATCTCCAATGAATATGTCTACCACGGGTGGCTACTGTGATCTGCCTGTCAGCGACACTAGGACAGGCAATCTATGAACTGTGATCTCCAATGAATACGTCTACCAGGGGCGTCTACTGCGAACTGCCTGTCGTCTACATCATCTGCACGGAGAATTACTTGTCTACTACATCAGTCACTTATTCTAAGTATGTATATATATTTCCTTTTACAAACCTACAGGTTCTTAACTCTTAGCATGCTAGTGGTGAATATATCAGCCAAATATGTCATGGAATTCACTTAAATTCATTGTTCCGCCTTTAACCTTGGTGTGTGGCCTCCTTGGGCAATGCAAATCCAGACAAAGCTTTTGGGTGTGGGATTCGACCTTCCAGTGACCTTCAGGGGTCATTTCAAGGTCAAATTTACTTAAATTCATCGTTGTGCCTAAAACTTTGTAACTGGTAGGTACAAATGCTTCAAACTTGGTGTGCGGCCTCCTTGGGAAATGCCAATCGAGACAATGGTTTCGCGTGTGGACTCTGACCTTCCACTGACCTTCACATCACTTAAATTCACCGTTCCGGCTGAAACTTTTTAACCGCTACGTACGAGACGTCAAACTTGGTATGTGTTCTCCTTGGGCAATGCCAATCCAGACCAAGGTTTCGGGAGTCGGCTCCACCTTTCCCATGACCTTCAGGGTCATCTCAAGGTCAAATTTACTTAAATTCATCGCTCCGCCTAAAACTTTTAAACCTGTACATACAAATACTTCAAACTTGTGTCACCC
>JBEVXV010000472.1:0-3913 GCA_040505915.1 Sedimenticola sp.
AGTCACATTCTCGAAAATCAGATTCATCAGAAGTCACATATTCACACATGGATCCATCTACCATTAAGACAGCTTTCGTTCCTTTCGGAGCAATCGCAGAGATGCAGGCCACAAACACAAGTATGCCAAACTCTGATCCTGTTATTGCGAATTCCGATCGTGCTGATATTCACTGCGAATCAGATTGCGAACCAGAGTCACCATCACTTATTAGCGGCCCACGTAAAAATCGTGACCCTACCCCGAGTAGCCCGACCCCCCACATCATTGACAATGGTGGTCATTCCCAGCCACGACCACCAACCACCTGTAACTCCAGCGCGTCGACGTCGCGCAACCACTCGCCCAAGCAGCCAACCCCGCAAACCACTAGAGACGCTAGACCACCCGATAGGGTACATTTTACCAGGAACACTACAAACTGTGACGTCAGTGTACCCAGTGATCCGCGAAACATAAACAGTCGACACTAGGACAACACGGGGAAAGCCGCTCAGGCTACATGTAGGCCTAATAATGATTGTCCTTTACGAATTGGTTCCCTCAATGTTAATGGCTTAAAACGTAGATTATGCTACCCTGAATTTATAGAACTCATACGTTCATATGATATTTTCTGTATTTTAGAAACAAATTTAGACCAATATGACATTGTTGAAGTAAAAGGCTACACTTTCTACGGTAAATTTAGGAACACTATTAGTTCTAGAAAATCGGGTGGCATAGGCATTTATATCAAAGACGAGCTTTATAGTTTCATTGACATTTTAGACAACACATGCGACTACATTGTATGGTTGATCATTAAGCAATCTGCCCTCACCATTGACGATAACGTTTTAATAGGTGTTATATATATACCACCAACAGGCTCTAGATACCTTGACGAGGATCATATGCAATTATTGGATGACGAAATATCTCGCAAATGTTTAAATTTTAAATATGCTCTTATTATAGGAGACGTAAATGCACGTACCGCCTGTTTACCAGATTACGTTGTTTGTGATGATTTTCTGGCTTCGCACTTTCAGTTTGATAGTGAAACTACTTCATATTTCCATAAACATGAGATGCTGGAAAAACATGGGCATTCGCTTAAACGTAAATCGAAGGATAAAAAAACGAATCCACATGGCTACTTTCTTATAGAAATATGCAGAAATCTTAATCTATTTTTATTAAACGGCCGCGTGGGTTGTGATAAAGATATAGGCGAGTTTACTTTCCGGAATAAATCTGTAATAGATTACGCGATGTCCTCTTCTGATCTTTTGAGCTATGTAAATGACTTTAACGTTATGGAAACTGACCCGCTATTTTCTGACGGTCATGCCGTTTTAAGTGTAAGTATTTTATGCAGATCATCGAAACAATCTGAACCCAAACCGAAAAAGCAAATGCGGAATCGTAAATGGAATGTTAAATTAAACGAAAAGTTTGTTAACAATATTGACATCACAAAATTAAACAATCTACTGTTGCAACCTGATTCAAAAGACGCCGTGAACCAGATTTCGGCAGAAATTTCCAATATTTTTGAAATTGCAGCACAACGGACTTTTAAGCCAAAATATGAATATAACACAGACAATAATAAGCCGTGGTTTGGTCCCGATTGTAACCGCGCACGAAAGGCTTACCATCGTGCTAAGAAACACTACCAACGCCATAAAAATTTACTTAATAAAAATAAATTATCCCATTTAAGTAAACAGTATAAGAAGACTATGCATAAACATATTAACAAATATAAATATAGTAATGAGCAAAAATTGCGTAACATGCATGGTCAGAACCCAAAACAGTACTGGTCATATATTAAACGGTTGAAACCCAATCCTAAAACCAAGTTGCCCCCAACTGACGAATTACATAACTTTTTTAAAGAAAGTAATGCAAATACCGAAAATGAGGCCCCATTTGAGCTGCCGCATGACTTGCTACTTAATAGTGAAGAACAACTGAACTGCCAAATCACTGAAAGCGAAATTTTAACACACATTGCCAAATTGAAGAATTCGAAAGCCTCGTGTCCGTCCGATAATATACTGAACGAATATATAATATCTACTAAGCACATTATGGTGCCTGTTTACATCGAATTGTTTAACAAAATATTAAACACTGGTATACTGCCCGAATGCTGGCTTGAAGGCTATATTATACCTATATATAAAAAAGGTGATTCTACCGTCCCCAGCAACTATCGCCCAATAACGCTACTAAGCTGCTTAGGTAAATTATTCACATCAATATTAAATACCCGTATTACAAATTTCGTCGAGGAAAATGATCTACTTAACGAAAACCAGGCCGGATTTAGAAAACAATATTCAACTGTCGATCACATATTTTTGCTGCACAGTATTATTGAGTTACTAAAAAAGAATAAGAAAAAACTATATTGTGCTTTTATTGATTTTGCAGCCGCATTTGACTCCGTGTGGAGAATTGGTGTTTGGCAAAAACTGTTATCATCCTCTATTAATGGAAAGTTATTTAGACTTATATTTAACATGTATAAAGAAATCAAGTCGTGCGTATTTAATGAAAGTCAAACATCTGCATTTTTTGCATGTGAACGCGGGCTACGTCAGGGTGAAAATTTATCCCCAATTATTTTTTCCATGTTTTTAAATGATTTAGAATCAAGTTTACTCATTTCTGGAGCCCGTGGATTAAATATAAACTATGGCGATGAACACAAATGGCTAAAATTACTTGTATTGCTTTACGCAGACGATACCCTAATTATATCGGAGGACCCTGTCGATTTTCAAAACTCACTGGACTATTTTGCAAACTATTGTCGTGAATGGAAACTTAAAGTTAATTTCTCCAAAAGCAATGTTATAGTTTTCGGTGCTAGAAACACAAACAGATATCAATTTAAACTCGGTGACGAAAATATTAATATTGTAGCTAAATATAAATACTTAGGTATATTTTTCACAAGTAACGGCTCCTTTGCTACCGCCAAAAAACATTTAACAGAACAAGCCAAGAAAGCTATGTACATGTTATATAGTCGAATAAACAATTCTGATATCCCCATTGATCTACAGCTGAAACTGTTTGATCATACAATCGTGCCAATATTAACTTATGGTTGTGAGGTCTGGGGATTCGAGTCATTGAAAATCATTGAAAAAATTCATAATGATTTCCTACGTAAAATTACCAAAACACGAAAAAGTACCCCTATCTATATGCTGCATGGTGAATTAGGCCGTCATCCATTGTCCATTACTGTAAAATGTAGGTTAATCGGCTACTGGAATAGACTTATTACCGGCAAGGACACAAAATACGCCTATCTCATATACTTATCTATGATACATAACATAAATACCGAATATAAATGGCCAAAATTCGTGCAATCTATACTGACAGAAGTAGGTAGACCAGATTTATGGATAAACCAATCCACACTGAATAATAAAAGCATAAAAGTCTATGTAAAACGTTCTTTACTAGACCAATACCTTCAAACGTGGTCTGCAAGTACGCGAAATTCTAATAAAGGCAAATTTTATAACAGTTACAAAATTTCAATTTCCCTAGAAAAGTACTTGACAGTTTTGCCATATAATATTGCTCTCAATATTCTACGTTTACGTACAGCAAACCATAGATTCCCTATTGAAACTGGTCGTTGGTCTGGTACCGAACTGTCTGATCGTATATGTAATGTTTGCAATTTACGTGAAGTCGGATCCGAAAAACACTACATTCTAATATGCCCATATTTTTCCACCGAACGAGAACAATTCATCCCTGCATGTTACCGTGAAACGCCAAATGATTTTGCATTGACAACAATATTAACAAATGAAAACAGAGAAGAATTATTCAAGCTCAGTAGGTTCGCCTCCATTATAATGAACAAAATTCGTTGACTTACCTGTAA
>JBEVXV010000473.1:0-2025 GCA_040505915.1 Sedimenticola sp.
CTGAGCATCGACTTCGCCCTTTTTGGCCAAGATACGCATCTCGGTGTAGGCCTTGCCGTAGCTCCCTTGGTGATAGATCTTTTCGGCATCCAGCATAGGGTCGGCCTGAAGAGTGGCCGCCACCAACAGAAGAGTGGCAAAAAAAGAGTAACGGATCGACACGCTAAATAACCTCGTTTTGAATAATGGCTGACTACTATACATGGGTAGTGAAGTGGTAACTATTTCAGTATCTGCTATCAATTTTTTGTAGGAGCCCCGCCCTCGGGGCGATGGAGGTTTGCAGGGTGTATGCAACGTTCATCGCGGCGAGGAGGCCGCGCTGACTCCAAACACCAACCGGCAGTAGAGCCGCAGTCGTGGATCTTTATAAGAAAAGGAGTGGGACACCCACCACAATGCCCACCATGATGGAAAAAACAAGCGGCATCGGCACATATATTAATACTATATGTGTAGTATATCGAATTATATAAAGTATACTAATACTATGGTATCACTTTTAACAGTTTCAAAAGCCCAAAAAAAGCTGCCTCAGAACCTGCGTGCGCGCCGGTTGAACACAGGATTAACCCAAGAGGGGCTGGCTAAGCGCTCCGGTGTGAGCCTGCCGAGCTTACGCAAGTTTGAGCAAAAAGGGATCATCTCTCTGGAGTCCTTTCTTAAGCTGCTGATGGTGCTGGATGCATTGGAGTCTGTAGTAAAGGCAACCCTACCCGAACAGACAGAGTTTTCATCCATTGATGAGGTGCTGGAAACCAATAAGAGACCAACCCGGAAGAAAGGTTGGCGCAAATGAACCATTCGCCCATAACGGAAATAAAAGTCAGCTTGTATTTTGGTACGGGGGTGTTGCCTGTCGGTCGCCTGGCCATTAGGGAGGGGCTGGTTTACTTTGCATACAGTGGCTCTTTTATAGAGCGCGGACTGGAAATCTCTCCTTTGCGTTTGCCCCTGCAGCCTGGCGTACGTACGTTTGATCGGTTCCTGTTCGAGGGGCTGCCAGGCGCGTTCAATGACAGCTTGCCCGATGGTTGGGGGCGTCTGTTGCTTGATCGTGCCGTGCGCTTTCAGGGTATTTTACCCAAACAGCTCAGTCCACTCGATAGATTGGCGCATGTGGGAAACGCGGGTATGGGCGCACTCTGTTATGAGCCTGATTACGGTGCAGACAAATCCAATGCCAAACTTGACCTCGATGTACTGGCATCTCATGCGCAAGCTGTCCTGAACGGTGAGGCGGGAGAAGTGTTACAGGAACTCCTGGCGCTTAACGGATCGTCAGCCGGGGCAAGACCCAAGGCCATGATCGGGGTGGATACCACGCGCCAAAACATCATTCACAGCACAAGGGGCTTGCCCGAAGGTTACGAACACTGGCTTGCTAAATTCCCCAATACGCAAGACGGGGAAGATGCGGGAGCGATTGAGTATGTCTATGCGCAGATGGCGTGTGAGGCCGGTGTTACCGTAACGCCCTCCCATCTTTTCCCCGCGCAACGTGGTGCGGGCTACTTTGCCACCAGACGATTTGACCGTGACGGGAGTCGTCGCCTGCATAGCCATACCGCCAGTGGCTTACTCCATTCCGATTTTCGTGCTCCTTCGCTGGATTATGAGGACTTGCTCGCCCTGACGGAAATCCTAACCCGTGATGTACGTGAGATCGAGAAAATGTTCCACCTGGCGGTGTTTAACGTGCTGGCCCATAACCGCGATGACCATGCAAAGAACTTTACCTTCCTTATGGATGAAAGTGGTGAGTGGAAACTCTCTCCGGCTTACGATCTGACATTCTCCTCCGGGCCGCGTGGCGAACAGAGTACGATGGTGATGGGAGAGGGAGAGAGTCCCGGTAAAGGGCATCTGATCAAACTCGGTCAAGCCGCAAAGTTAAAACCACAACGAATCATCCAACTCATTGAGAAAACAGAGCACGCCTTGGACAGCTGGGAACAGCTTGCGAAGACGTATGGCGTGAGTAAAACCAACATCAGCCTGATAGGTAAACGTATTGCCCGCATT
>JBEVXV010000474.1:0-2291 GCA_040505915.1 Sedimenticola sp.
ACAAAGGAGGGACAAACACCAGCCATTTACTGTAATTGGTCGAGATTTGAGCTTGTCAACGGGCAAGTCCGGTTGAAGGCTAACCTCAGCCTGGCTCTCACAAAGCATCGTACCAGCGAACCCCTTGCGCTGTCGACAATAGGTGGTCGACCCGGTGCGGGGTGCTGTAATCCGAGACGAATTTGGGTTTGCGGATGCCCCTGATGACATTGAGACCACTTTCACGGAGGCGATCGATGAGATCTTCTGAACCATGGACGACCTCCAATAACCCTCCGCGAGATCATGCGGCTGGACAAAACAATGCTAACACAAAGCGGCGAGTTGACCAACAACGTGGCAAAAATATTCGAACTGGATGAACACATCGCAAACTGAAGGCCGAAGATATTGACGAGTTCTCCAGACGTCACATCTCGGAGCGTTTGCGCAACGTGGAAGATGAGCGAGCCGCCCGATTGGAAGCAGCATCGGCGAATAGAGAGGATCTACGGTCCCAAATAAACAGCATCCGAGAGACGATATACCGAATCCGCCACGAGTATACAACGCTCGCTGAGCGCATCCGCACCCTCTTTCGGGAGCAAGAGATCATGATTGCATCTGTCCTAATGGCGCTTGGACAGAAAATCTCGAACTTGGTACTCACGCTGACGGGGGCGGTCCTAGTGGCGTCCCCACCCCATCTCCTGCTCCAACCGACAAGGGCAGCCTCAAAGAGTAGGTGAGAAAAACACATGCAGGCTCTCGGTGGGCGCCTGCTTTGCCCGGAATTATCGGGAGCCTAGTTTCCTGGCTCCTTACCATCTTAGAGAAGACAGCCGGGTGGTTAGCTAAAAAAAAATGTGGGCTATGGCCCGTGCAGTCGGAGGCCGGCTGCTAGCTGCAACACACTGGTGGCTGCGGTCACGTGTTCCCGTTCCGAAAAGCCAAAGCGCGAGTAGGCCGACGGCGATCACGCCCACGCTGAGAGCTGTTTGTTTCGTCGTCATGCTGACGGGCCAGTTGTTTTGAGGTCCCACTCGACCCACGGTTCGTCGGCTGAGCCGTAAACTTTTTTCTTGCCATGCGGCTGCTACTGCGGCAGGTGGCGTAGATACGACCTGTTCGTCTGAGAAGCTGCCATGCGTTTGCGGATTTATATTCGCTGCATTGACATGTGCATTGCGGCCTAACGCCATCATTTCCGGGGCGATCACTATTTCATTGTTGTAGCCGGCTATTTGCCCGACTCGTAAGAGCATGTCGCTTGGCATCATGTACAGACCGTGGCAGAAGACGTAGTGCACTTGTGTGCCCGCATACTGTAAGACGTCTTGGTATCGCTTGATTGCCGACGGGAGGTCAACTGGAGATGAGATGGCGTCCGGCACGTTCGCCAGAAACTGTTTCTGGGTGTCGAACGCTGTGTCCGTTCCCACGATAGGCGTTCGTACATGGACCTGTGCACCAAGGATTGCCCAAATGCGCGAATCATTTAGGCGCGGAATTTCAGCCCGTGTGACGCCCTCTGATGTGTCGAGAATAAAGCTGCTCCAGGCTCATTTCTCCCCTGGGTCCTGCTGAAATCAACGTGGACTTTTTTAGGTGGGAAACAATGACAAATCCAAATTCGCCGCAGAGTCTTTCATACGTCCTACGGTCGTACCCATTGTTGAGAGCATCCCATGTGCCGTCTTGCGGGAGTGCAATCTTCATTTCTTCCAGAATTCGCCTCGTGCTGTAGTACACGTGGAAGATGTAAACTGGCTGCATAAGCGGGTGTGTCGCAGAAAGGCGGTCCTTAAAGACACACCGCAGCCAGACGTAGCACACCACACTGCGAAGTTAAGCTGGTTCTGCCAGAACTGCATCGCGCTGTTGTTCCATGCCTCCACCAACTGTTTTTACTTAAGTTGAGGAAGTCTGTACTTTTGCCAGATGTCTGGAAACTGTGTGAAGAACGTTTCATTCGGGCCTGTGGATATCACAACCCTTGTCAGATTATTAGCCGTCAGTTGGGACGGATATCCCGCGCCCGCCCGGTATTTTACCTCACTATTGAAGCCGAACGCCTTGGTGCTCATCGCAGCTTGAACTAGCAGCTCGCTGCATGCTACTGACAATGTTTACCACGTTAACAAATGTTCAGAGCGGCCCCCAAGCGCTTCTGAAACCGATTGATAACAGCAGCGGTAGCCGCTGCGTCGGTCTCGGATCGATTTCATTTACGGTGGGCTGGTTCTATGTGGATAAAGAAGAGGGATTCGGATTTGAGCGGCGGTAAAAAAGGTCGGGGAATACCTACCACA
>JBEVXV010000475.1:0-10828 GCA_040505915.1 Sedimenticola sp.
TTAATCATAGCTAAAGCGCCATGGGTTGAGCCAGCTGCAAGATATGGTGGCGCTTTATTCTTACTTATTTATGGAGCTAAAAGCTTTTGGTCGGCTTACACATTAACTTATGGTTTATTGCCCTCTAAAGAAAAAAGCACTTCACTTGCCATCATTGTAGCTACTTGCCTTGCTTTTACTTGGTTAAACCCTCATGTGTACTTAGATACAGTTGTGTTATTAGGCTCTATCTCAACTCAATATATAGGGCAAAAAACAGCATTTGCTCTTGGTGCAAGTTTGGCATCTTTTATCTTTTTCTTTACTTTAGGCTATGGGGCAAGAGTATTAACACCATTTTTTGAAAAACCCAGATCATGGAAAATATTGGATATTTTGATTGGATGTATAATGTGGAGTATTGCTTTTAGCTTGGTAAAGGAACAATTATTATAATTTCAACATAACTACTCCTCCCCTCTACAGATCAAACTCACCGACTAGAACCATCTGAATAGCAATCAGTGGATTGTGTCCCTTGTTGGCCTATAAGAACGTATTAAGAAACTCACCTAATTTCAATCAAGGCCTCTTCGTAGCCTGGGCTGAGCGGAGCGAAACCCGGGGAGGGTTAGCGCAATAACTACCCGGGTTTCGCTTCGCTCAGCCCAGGCTACAGCGTCTATTAGCTTAATGACTATGACCCACACAATGTGTTGCTAAGCAGTACCAAAACTACAATAGATTTCATGAGTAAAGTTGAAATTTCCGACTGGCATAGCCATCGAGCCAACTCCACGCCCTTAGGGCGTGGTTTTAGGATTTAATAAATCAATCGAGTCTGACCCCCATCGATTCTCAATTAAATCGAAACTGACCCCATTGTTTGGTGATTCCGTTGCCAGGATTTTCTACGCTGAAGTAAACCAAGCATACCGAGACTACTGAGAAAAAGCCATACGGCGGCAGGAAGTGGGACAGCGGAGGGAACGATATTGACGGTTGCACTGTTTAACGTAACATTAGGTAATGGTTGATTGAAGTCTATTGGTGAAAACGCATATGCTAACTCATCTGGGACTAAAGCCAGCATAGATGCACTTTCCACGAACAAACTATTAAAGTCAAAAGCACCAACAATGCTCGGCCCTGTGAGTCCAGCAAAACTTCCAAACCTAACTACAATCTGACCAAGCGTGTCCCCATTCCATTCCGATAATGCAGGATCATAGGCAAAAGCAGAGTCCCAATTGAAATCTTGGAAGGCAACCTGAGATTGATCATACTCTAATACAATCCCACCACCTACGATGGGTTCTGCAGAAAAATCCATCCAAAGGTTAACAGTGAATTGGCTATTTAGATCGACCGATTGAATCTCGGGGTTAAGCCATAATGATGCAGAATTAGCATGGTTTGCTAATAACGCAAACAGTAATCCAATAAACCACGTTCTTAAATTAATCATTTTGATTTCCATTTTATATACCTAAGTTCTAATAACCTATCTAACTTACCTGATACAGATAAATCCTAGACATCTAGCAAACAGTTGCCTACTCATATTTTTCATCGAACATATGCTGAAGGACCAGGTGACTGAAAGAAAAGTGATTTCATGATAGTAAGATCACTATAGCTTACAACCCCATCACCGTTGAGATCGATATTGGAATCAGTCTGAAAAAATGAACTTTTCATTATTGAAAGATCGATATAACTCACAAAACCATCATTGTTATAATCAGGATCACAGTAGTTACCGTAGCCATCTGCATCTGTATCGGTCTGGGCCGGATTTGCTACCAAAGTACAGTTATCAAAACCATCAAGAACACCATCACCGTCGTCATCAGAAATCAGCGGATCGCTCTCGCGGCTACCTACCACGCCATCAACATTTGCATCCTCAAAGAGATCCGGCAATCCATCGCCGTCCCGATCAGTCAAAACCTCGATGAGATCGATACGGCTGTCAGTGTATCCACCATCTCCAATGCAGCTCTGTTCGGCTATGTATGGCCGCAGTGCAGCATCACCCAATCCATTATTGATCACCGAACCCTGAAGGCTTCCATTGACCAATAGATAGTAATCGGTACCGGTCTTGACCAGGCGCAGTTCTACGGTTGTTCCCCTGTAGTCGGCAGGTGCCGCTGTGGCTACTTCTGTGAGTACACCGTTATCAACGGATATCAGGTGCAGATAGGGAGAGAGGTCACTGTCAAAACGCGCTTCAATCCTGTTGTTGTTATCGAGGCCCTGCATAAGGCCGATTGAGGTCTTGCCATAACCGGCCAGGTCGAATTGGGCTTTCAACACCGCGTTGGCTGCATCCACCGTTGCGAAACTCTGCAGCCGGGTATCGACGCAATCAGAAATCGGCTGCTGCAGGCTATCTTCCAATACTGTCCCGCTTTCAAACAGTGCGTGGATGGCGTCACCATGTGCCGAACCCAGATACCAGCGGTCGTCATATTGACTGTCGTCGAAATGGTCACGGAACAGTACATAGTTGACGCCATTGGCCCCTTCAGGAAGGCTGAACTCGTTGTTGGGATCGGTGCCTGCGGCGTACTCTTCGCGGTTGCTAAAGCCGTCTCCATCAAAGTCAGCATTGCTATCCGGCTGAAGCGTGGAAAAGCCGCTGTGGGCCGACTCATAGAGGTCGGGGAGGCCGTCGTTGTCATCATCACTATCACAGGCATCGCCAATAGTATCCTGGTCGGTATCGGTCTGAGCCGGATTGGCATCTGCAGGGCAGTTGTCAACGTCATCCCCGTGCCCGTCGCCATCACTGTCTGGCACGGCGTTGTCCGCCTGCACAGTAACGGAGATGATACCTGTTGTGGTCATACCCGGTGAGCCAAGGCCACGCAGTTCAACCGCATCGACCTCTTCCCAACTGGGAGAGGAGGTGGTGACTTTTACAGTATCGACTAAATAGGCGGTTTCGGGGAAGTCCTGAGCAAACTCGGTATAGGTTGACGCCGGGCTGGTATCAATACCACTCCAAACGACGTGACTCACGCCATCGCTATCGATCAACTCAATCTGTGTGACAAAAGGTGCCTTCCAGCTCTCGTATATGGAGACGCCCGTTGCCACAACTGCCTTAGCGAAGTGAAGCTGAAGCCACTCTGGAGCGATTCCCTCCGTAGCTGGACACCACGCACTTGATGAATCACCATAGCCGACGCTATTGGGAACCCCTGTTGCCATAGTTGCACTATACGAACCTGAGCCCCACTGCGAACTGGCGGTGGCGGTGGATGCCCACTGATTGAAAGCGCCAACAGGGCCATCAGAAACTGTATGAGGGATGGCGTCTACCCCCGTGTAACCGGCATTCGGCGTGTAGGTGTAGCTGCCATCGCCATTATTGACAACGGCTCCGTTGGCGGGCTGACCCACGAACAACAGTGCAACAGGATTCCCGTCCGGGTCACTGTCATTGCCCAGCAGGGAGGCGGCTGTGAATGTAACACTGCCATTCTCTACTGCGATGAGCGAATCCGCACCAATCACTGGAGGCATATCCAGACCAAAGAAGTAGGCGCTTCCTGAATTTGCAGCCAAATCATCATCCAGTGCAGAAGCAAGCAGAATCGTGTTGCCGGAGAGGGCGACACTGCTGCCAAAGCTGTCTTCTAAAGCCGCATCGGATGCGATCAGCTTGTGCTGCTGCAGCCATAGTCCGGACGCATCCCGCATAAACAGATAGGCTGAACCGGCATCATTACCCCCGGCATTATTTTCCCCCGGCGCACCGGCAACGATGGTATCACCACTGATGCTCACGCTGGTGCCGAAAGAGTCCCAACTGGCCATATCAGCAGCCGAAAGCATGGCCTGCTCACTCCAGTTACCAGCAGCATCGCGTTTGTATACATACGCAGCGCCCCTATTACTGCCGCCGTTATCATGCCCATGCGAACCGATTACAACTGAATCTCCTGAGATGGAGACTGAGGCCGCAAACATATCAAATGAAACGCCGTTCGAAGCCAGAAGTTTGGTCTGTTGTGACCAGAGAGCTGCATTACGGGTAAAGATATAGGCGGAACCGGAGTCGATGCCCATATCGTCATCCAGGCTCGCACCGATAACAACACTGTCTGCCTCAATCGACAGGCTGCTGCCGAAGCTGTCGTAGGCAAGACCATCCGCTGCAAGCAGCTTGGCCTGCTGTGACCAGACGGTTGCATTACGGGTAAAGATATAGACAGCACCTGAATCGCTTCCCATGGCATCGTTCTGTGGAGCGGATATGGCGGTGGTATCGCCTGAAATAGAGACATCCCAGCCGAAACTATCACCTCCCCACGCATCGGATGCTGACAGTATGGCCTGCTCAGCCCAGTTCCCTGCCGCATCGCGCACAAAGATGTAGGCCGCGCCGGAACCAATAGTGCTAACGGTGTCAGCGAGATGTGCACCGACAATAATGGTATCCCCGGAGATGGCCACTGCATGACCAAACTGATCGCCCACTAGCTGATTAGAGGCTGTCAGCGTGGTCTGTTGCAGCCAGTGACCGCTGGCATCGCGCTCAAATACAAGTGCCGCATCCAGCGATGTGATTACGGCCGTATCGCCATCAACAGCCACATCCGAACCAAATAGTTGCGCTGCTGCACCGGTCGAATCCAGCACCTTCTGTTCACGATTAATCAGCTTCGCTGAATTAGGATAGGTGGTGATCCGTACGGTTGCAGTCGATATCAGACCAGAGGTGTCAGAGACGGTGTAGGTGAAACTATCATTTCCCACAGTACCTGACGGTGCCGTATAGGTGAATGTTCCATCACCATCATCCGTCACACTGCCGCCGTTTACTGAAACCGCATCGAAGGCATCGATTGTGAGGGTATCGCCGTCTGGATCGGTGTCATTATCGAGCACACTGAAGCTAGCCACGCCGGAAGTTGAAATGATGCCACCCACATCGTCACGGGGGGTAGGCGCATCATTCACCGCCACAACCGTAATCGAAACAACAGCATCGGCACGGCCACCGGCTCCATCACTGAGGGTGTAGGTAAAGGAGTCCGCTCCTACAAAGTTCAGTGGCGGCACATAATTCACCGTGCCATCGCCATTACTGTAGGCGGTACCGCCGTTTGTGGTTCGGGGGTCTGCAATAGAGATCCACAGTGGATCAGAGTCTGCATCCGAATCGTTCAGGCGAAGGTCCACGGTTGTCAGCGGCGTATCCTCGCCAGTGCTTACCGTATCGGGCGTGGCCACTGGGGGCGAGTTAATCACCAGCGTGTTGACCGGATCGGTGCCGTTATTGAAATGATCGATATCGGGTACACCGTCAGCGTTGCTATCGGTCAGCTCGGAGGCTGTGGTCAGATTGGTGAAATGCTGGATCTCCCAGCCGTCATCCAGACCGTCAAGATCGGTATCTGTGGTTACGGTACCAGGCCAGCCGGTTGTGCCGTCAACGCTGATGGCCCTTTTATTCATGTGCGTGCCAAATTGATCGACCGAACATGTTCCTTGTATAGTCGAAGCGAAAACACCGCTCTTGACAGGTGGATAGCCAAAAGAGGCCACCTGGTCTTTGGCGCGCTGCGTAGTCGGCAGGCCCCACATGGTTAAGAAGTTACGGTAATCCAGTTTGGTTACATAGGAGTAGGCGATAAGCATGAAGTCCTCCCTTGTCATTGCCGTCGCTTCGGCCCGCGTATAGCCGTCAAAGCCGAGATTTACTTTTCCGGCATCCCATGCTGCCTGGCTCGAGGCGCGATCAAAGTTATATATCAGCGCATGAAGACGCGGCACCATATGCCAGCCAACCTGCAGCGCACCGGATGATTCGGCGCCCATCATGGCCTGGAGCAATATATACGACTGCTCGTGCCAGGTAGTAGTGGGCCAGTAGTTCGCCTGCATATGCGCAACAGGGTCGGGGGTCAGTGCAGCCTGGCTCAGCGTATTGAACGAAGGTTCGAAGTCCTGACTCATACAGCGAGTTGGGTCACCTGTATTCAGGGAAAGTCTATATGAGGCGTACCAGGAATAGAGATTGGTCAACGTATGTCCGCTGAAACCAGTAAAGTTCATATCTGCCCCGATCATGTGCCCCATTTCATGCCTCTCTCCATGACCAAGGGGCCCGTAAGAGCCATTGGAGTTCATGGGGTAGCCTCCGCATTTGGAGCCACAGGAAGCCTGGTCAGCAGCATAATCATAGACATATTTATTGTTGTCGTCCTTCAGCCATCCGTTGTAATCTATGAAGTCATGGATCTCCGGCATATAGTCGATACCATCTCTCTGTATACCAGCCAGAAGAGGTAGGTAGTTGTTCATGTATTGTTCCGTATTGTCAGCAAGCGCGGTGATAGAGCCGCCGCCCGAGGCAACGTCCGCGAGGCCAATTCTCATCAAATCCATCCTCGAGTGGAGCTCGAAATAACTGGTCGACATCTCCGCCCAGTCATAATCTCCCGCCGCCATCTGCTGCTCAAACTTCACCGTATCGGCCGGGCCTGCCCAATAGGGATGCTCGCCGATATTGTCAAACCTGAGCGTGACAGGAACACCGTTTTCGGGCACACCCGTTGCGCTAAAGAAGCCAAGCTGGATTGCACCTCCAATAGGGGATGAGAGCGTGATGCTCTCTCCTGCCGCCAAAGTAAACTGCCTTGATCGATGTATTATTGGGCGGTTATATCCATAGTATCGCATCGTATGAGTTGCGCTATCTCTTTGCCTATTCATAGACACGTGCATATCAACCGCATTACCATCGATCCGCGTGACGGTAAATGGCTGGCCCGGCAATGCATACACGCCAGCAGCACGTGTACTGTAGGCGCTAAGCCTGGTCACGGTTTTAGTGATCGGTGTGATATGCGAAAAGTCAGAGCGGCTAAAGTTGCCCATGTCAGGCTGAACGCTGTTGTCGCTGCGCGAGAAGAACATGGAGAAATCGGCATACCGCGACTTGACGAACATATTTCTGTCGCTGGCAACCCTATCCATCGGAAACGAGACGGACTGGCGGAACTTATCGCCTGTCAACACAAGGAGTTTTACCAGCCTGTTGCCAGCAGTGCTGAAAAGATCGCCCTGATTCTTGTCGACAGTAGAGATAAGCGCATAGAGGGATTTACTTGTTTGATATACCTCGGTACCCCAAGGCAGACAGTCACCAGTTACAAGAGGCCACTCGTCACATAGTGCCAGATCAAGCTGCGCAAGATCGTTGGCCTGAATATGCCTGAGCAGCCTGCCTGTAGCTTCCAGATGAACAGGGTCTGTCTCGCTTGTCAGGACAGTGCTGGGACTGGTATACCATAGCTGCAATGCGGCAGTGCGGTTATTCATTTCAAAGTTGACGCCAAACACCGACGGTATCAGTGCGGTCAGCAGTGGCTTTTGATCTCCATCGTGGTGCAGATAGAGAACCGGGATACCGCTATCGAGCGCCTGTTGCACGGTGTTGGCAATGGCGGCCACATCATCTGTCGGCACCGATGCCTGAGAAATAATCAATAGATTGGGTGGTGTGACTGGGCCTGCGGGAGCCAGACAACCACTCAGCAGGGCACCATCGCAACTGCCTGCCACGTTATAGCCCACCTGCCCTGGATAGTGCAGATCAAGCCAGCTGCGCACCGCTGTCTGTTGTGGAAAAGCGGCGCTACTGCCCATCTGCGCCAGAACCACATTAAACGGTGCCAGTTTCAGATCCGTACGTCGGGTCAGCCAACTCAGGCTGTTCTCCAGCGTTGTCTGCATACCCGCATCACCCGGATTCTGTATCGGATCGCCACCGAGAAGAAGGTAACGCGCTGTATTCGGCTTCTCACCGATAACGGCAAGATTTTTTTCAAGCGCTGGCCTGGCCGGATCAACCGATGCATTGGATCGCAGCAAATACCCAACCCGCGAGACTACAGGCGTAAACATGATCGCATCAGGGCCAGGATTCCAGGTTATTCCCTGCACACTAGTACCATCAGTTTTAACTGCGCCGCCTGGAAGAAAGCTGAAAATCTCTTCCCTTGCCGTATTAAGCGCAATTTCATTATCAAGCTCGGTTAGCGTGGTTGCAATCAGATCTCCTTCGCTGAGGGCATTTACATTACCCGTTTCAAGAGCGGTCTCTACGCCATCGACAGCCATCGACGATGTTCCTGAAATGGCAGGCAAAGCACCATCATCATAGGTCGCCGTGATCATGCTACTACCGCGAGTTACACCGGTAACGGTTCCCATTCCAGCCCCATTGCCAATCACAGTCGCAACTGCAGTGTCGGCGCTGCTCCAGGTCAGTTGAGCAGAGAGGCTGAGGTCAGCCGTGCTAGCATTATTGTACGTTCCGGTGGCCGTCAGGTTCATGCTCGCAGCAATGGCCATATTAGTCAGTTGCGGCGTTACGGCGACAGACTGGAGAACAATGCGGTCAACAGTGACAACCATCGTTGCGTTGCCCACCCCATCGTTGGCAGCAACAGTAAGCAGATGTTGCAGCGCCGGGTCGCCTGTTGTGGCCAGTGTCAGCTCACCGGTTACCGCATTCAGCGCAAATCTGCCGCCAGCATTACCGGAGAGGATGCTGTAGCGCACCTGCTGACCCACATTCGACTCAGCCGCTTTTACAAAGCCGACAGAGGTACCCACCGGATCGCCCATATTAACAAAGGCAGCAGGCCAGGTTGAAAATTGGGGCAATTGATTGGCGATATTCAATGCCGCCGCCGTGGTTGCCCATATGGACAGGCCGTGCCCGTTCCTTGCCGCAACCCGGTAGCTGTAGTTGACGCCAACATTCAGTCCCTGATCAATGTAGGAGAGCGTACCGGCAGGCAGGCTGGCGACAGTAGTCCATGCACCACCACTCTCCAAACGCTGCAAGGTGTAATCAACTTCGTAGTCGACATCCGTCCAACTGACTGAGGCTTCGTTTGTACCACTGATCACGGCTGATAGGGTGGACGGGGCAGCCGGTACCGTACCGGCTACATCATCATAGTGAAGCGTCAGCCGGACGGGGTTACCGCCTTCACGGGAGGTGAATTGGAAATACTGGCTTGTGCCTGCAAAAACCACCAAGCCATTATTATTGACACCACCATCGGCCCAGCTCTGAACCATCGCTACACCGGCTGCATTCAGGGGTACGGATAAAGCACCCGATGATGTTGAAAAGTCTGCAACGCGGGTGCCAGCTGTACTGGCTGTTGCCCAAGTCGCAGCCGTTTCACTCCAAGGCGCTGTAACCGAATCGATACTATAGGTTCTTACACGCGAGATGGTCGCATCAAAGATCAGCGTTGCATCGGTGATCGTCGCTCCCGGTCGCACCCCGGTAGGGATCCAGTGCAACAGCGCCCGCCTCAACGGTGAGCCATCAGCGACAATGGATGTGCCGTTTGTAAGCACCCCGGCGGAGTCGATCCCCACATCCGCATCGGCATCCGTGACAACCTCGACAACTGTCGACAGCGCCGGCAGAGCTGTTGTAACTGTAAGCGCTGTGGAGGTGGGCAGCCATGCTGAGGATCCGGCCATATTGTAGGCGACAAGCTGATAATTATAACTGCCGGATTCCAGTCCGGTATCACTAAAGCCGGTGCTGTTCAGCGGCAACGTGGCAACAGTCACCCATGCACCGCCATCCATGGAGCGTTGCAACAGATAGCCCTCTTCATTGGCCGTATCGGCCCAGGAGACAGTGGCCCCATTACTGCCTGCGATCAGGGCGGAGATTGAAGCAGGAGCCACAGGCTCCAGCATGGAGCCGACTTCATAGCGAATCACCAGCTGGGGAGGATTAGCACTCTCCATTGAGGAAAAGTAAACGCCGTCACTCGTACCTGCACTGTAAACCACCAGACCATGATTGACCCCGCTTTCCAGCCAATTCTGGATCGCCGCAATACCCTGGACATTCAGATTCACTGTAAATGAACCCGTAGTCGCAGGAATTGTCGTCGCCACATTGACGCCTACTGAGTTGGCAATTGCCCAGGTGGCGGTTGTATCGGTCCATGGCGCAGTGAGCGTATCAATATTGTAGGTGCCACTGGATGGATTGATTATATTCAGGACGAGGCTTGCAGCCGTAATCTGTGCCCCGTCAGGAATGTCAGGAGTTGACCAATGAACCAGTCCACGAGGATCCGGAGACGAACCGTCAGCCCCGATGGTGCTGCCGTTGACCAGAACATCGTCACTACCCACCTGAACATCAACATCAGCACTCATAACCACTTCGGTATAGGGCGCGGAATAGACTACTTGTGCATAGAGAAGCGAGAACAGCAGCAGAAAGCTGAACTGAAGCGCAGATACAACTCTTCCGGCAATCGATATTACACGCCGGTTAATAATCCTTTTTCTTGAAGTCAATAAAGACATAAATTCCTCACCGAATGCGTGTATAACCGTCCGTAACTACTCATCTGTACCTACTTCATTAGAGCATTTTGCCAGTGGTTTCCCACATGGATGCGGGTAAGAAGCGTGAGCTGGGAGCGGAAGTATTGCATCGGGATTATTGGTAAATGCACCACTGTTTTGACGCAATCGACCCACCCCCGCACCTAACTTGAAAAGTTACCCTGTTCACTTGCAACCAATACTGTTGTGCGCAGGGTAATGTATTGTGTTGCCTACAATCAGAAGCACTTTTTGATAACGTGACTTTTGTCACATACATCACGATAATAGGAATTTACATCTACGGAGTCAACTAACTTTATGTGAACCGGATCATTATCCGGCCGACTGAGGTATTCGACTGCATGGCCCGGCATCTGGATCTGCAGTACATCTATGAAGAGGAAGAAGAGGTGGGAGGGCATAAGGAGCTCAGCGCAGTAGA
>JBEVXV010000476.1:0-267 GCA_040505915.1 Sedimenticola sp.
TAAAATACATACTATTCTTTGTCACAATCAATTTTGTTGATTTTTTTAGAGAGAAAAAAAGCGTTTGAAGTAAAACAGTATGTGCTCTATATATATATGGGCCCGCGGTTATAATACATTTTGAACAGATAGGCTCAGAATGAAGTGTGCTGACTGGTTGATCCACATGATCCGTATGAGCAACCAGTCAGCATGCTTGAGTCTGAGTCGGAAATAACGGAAGCAGAACTTTGGAGAAATGTTTTGTATTTGAAACAATCTGTGAAA
>JBEVXV010000476.1:277-6023 GCA_040505915.1 Sedimenticola sp.
CTACATCACGTTAACCCACTTACGTCAGCGTCGTTTGCCAGCCACCGTAACGGCTAGGAGATACGGTGTGTCAGCGCAGACCATCCGTATATATAGGCGCTTGCGATGCAACGCGCTGCCAATCAGAGCACCGTGCCACGTTTCTTACCGTTTCTTACCGTCGTCGACGTCTAATCAGGCTGTCTAGCCTCTATTGACGCATTATTTCTTCGGCTCGCTATCACTGTGGTATCGGTGATGGTGTAGCACGTAGGTGTGAATTTACTCGGATGATGCTTCCAATGGGTATTGAGTCTGCTTTTGAATGCATTTAGGGAGGGTGCCATTACAACTAATTCAGGTAGATTGTTCCATGAATTGACGATCCTATTGCTGAAGACGTTGGCTCTAGAGATCAAGCGACTCCTCCTCTTAAATATCTTTCTACTGTGACCTCTTGTACGTGTGTAGGTGGACATGGTGAATATTTTCTCTTTATCAATAAGGTCGATTTCTTGGAGAATTTTGAAGGTTTGGACCATGTCGGCTCGCTCTCTTCGATATTCTAAAGATGGTAATCCAAGTGTTTTCAATCTTTGTTCGTAAGACATATCCTTTAGGCTGTTCACTAGGCGTGTTGCTCGTCTTTGCACATTTTCGATAGCTATTTTGTCTTTTTTGAATACTGGAGACCAGACAGATGAAGCGTATTCTAGATGGGGCCTTACAATGGATTTGTATAGGTTTAAGAATATTTCTTTGTCCATAAAGGTGAATGTCCTAAATATGATACCGACGTTTCTATTTGCTATTGCTACTTTTTTGGATGCATGTTTACTAAAATTTAAGTTACTGTCAATGATTACACCCAAATCTGTTTCTGATGATACTTTTTCCAGTGTAATTTCGTTGTCATTATTTCGCATTTTGTATTGGTATCCTGAATCTTTCTTGCCAATATGTAGATGTTTGCATTTTTTAGCATTAAAGTACATTTGCCATTCATTTGCCCAAGTTTCTGCAGAGTTTAAGTTTTGTTGAAGTGTTTCTGCTTGCATTTGGTTATTTACTTTAGAGTATAGTTTGGAGTCGTCCGCGAATAGCTTAATCAGACAAGTCACTGTATTTGGTAGATCGTTGATATACACCAGGAACAAAATGGGACCTAGGACACTGCCCTGGGGAATACCACTTTTGACGTTTCTCCATTCCGATTTCTTTCCATTAATGACCACTCTTTGGGTTCTGTCTGACAAGAATTCCTTAATCCAACTATATACTTTGCCCGTTATGCCATAACTATGTAATTTAACTAACAGTCTGTTGTGTGGTACTTTATCGAATGCTTTACAGAAATCCAGATATATCACATCCACATCATCACCGTTGTCAATTGCCTCACTTATATCTTCTAAGAATTCTAAAAGTTGGGTGGTACATGATTTTCCTTTCATAAAGCCGTGCTGGTTAGGGTTAAAGAAGTTGTTCTCTGTCATATGCCTAACAATTTCATTTCTGACTAATCGTTCTAATAATTTTCCCGGAACTGATGTTAAGCTAATTGGTCTGTAATTTTCTGGTTTTTGTTTGCTTCCTTTCTTAAAAATAGCTGATACATTCGCTGTTTTCCATACACTTGGTATTTTACTTTCTTCAAGTGACTTATTAAATATAATGTTCAATGGTTTTAATAGTGATTTTTTTGTTTCTTTTATCAACTTGGGGTGGAGGTTGTCGGGTCCCTGCGATTTAGAAGGTTTAAGTTTATCTATGGCTTTTTCAATTTTGATTTCATTTATTTCAATAGATATTAATTGTTCAATACATTGTTTGGCATCTAATGATGGGATGTTACGCATAGATTCATCTTCAAAGACACTCGCGAAGTATTCATTCAACACGTTTGCTGATTCTTGGTCATCAGTAGTCAATTCACCATTGGACTTCTCAAGCTTGTTTATCACAAATTTTGTTTTGGTCTTTGATCGCGTATACTTCCAGAACAACTTACTATCAGTTTTAATTTTGGCCGCCAAGTCTTTTTCATGGTTATATGTAGCTTTCCGCAGTACGTTTTTCACTTCGTTCCTTGCTTGCTTGTAGAGGGCATAGTTGTGGTCAGTTTTACAATATTGGTATTTCTTCCATTTTGTATGTTTACGGTTTATCGCTTCTTTGCAGGTGCAGTTGAAGAGCCGACCGCGTCTACCCGTCGCAGGAAGAGCCTTACCCTCTGGCACGTGTTGTTCAATTAATTTAGATAGGTTCTCGGTAAGACAATCCCACGAGTCGGACAAACTCATTCCGCCCATCAACTCACCCCACTGTAGTTGTGATAATTCGTTATCGATAGCACCGTAATTGCCCTTGTGAAAGTTCAATCTGCTGCTAATGTTGCTATTTGTATCTATATAGCAGTTAAAAACACACTGAAGAACTAGGTGATCACTTAGTCCAAGACCTGGTAGATAGTCAATGTTTTCTAACATGTCTTCTTCATTTGTGAGTACCAGGTCCAGTATAGAAGGTATATTACCTGCACGTAGTCTAGTTGGCTGTTGAACGTGTTGGAATAAAAAACAATCTTTTATACACTCTAAAAACTGTGTTGCCATGTGAAGTTCTCCAACTGTTGTCATGTAGTTTTCCCAGTTTATTTCTTTGAAGTTAAAGTCCCCCATTATTAGTAGGTGACTACTATTGAGTTCTGTAATTTTTTTAAGAGTTTTGGTTAAATTGTTAAAATTGTTAGCTGTACAACTTGGGCTTTTATATACACATCCGATTACAAGGTTATCGTCATTTCTCAATTTTATCTTACACCAAACACTTTCTTCAAATTGAGAATCAATATTCACTTGTGTTGCATTCAGAGATGATTTAATATAAAGAATAGTACCTCTTCCGTGCATGAAGCCTGTGCCGAAAATGTCATATCCTTCCATTTCATAATTTACAAGTTCAATTGTGAAGAGCGACCTTTTTGGGAGTACTTCTGTAAGGGCAATAATGTCAGGAGAGTCAGTTTTTACATAGTGTTCTAACTCGGATATCTTTGTGTTGGTGAGAACATCACAGTTGGTATAAAATACTTTTAGTCCAGTGTTTGACAGCTTACCATTTCTAAAATTTGACGCAGGGTTATGTACATTTAAAATGTTAGTATTTACATTAAAATGTGGCTCGAGTTTGACTCGGGCTCAATTTCCTGGATTAGGGATCTGTTTGGAGATCTCTCACCTCTTGCGTCGTCTAACATGCCTGCTTGCTCAGTTCCGGCCGTCATGTCACCATGTTGGGAATTTGCAAATCTATTTACCTGAGAAAGTTGTGAGAAGGCGAAGCCCGGACTTACATATACAGAACTTGGAGTGCGCCTTATTTGTTGTTCAGGACTTCTCATATTTTGGTTTGACAAATCTTCGTTGATGTTTGGATGTGACCGGGTATTCAGTACTTCAGGGCTGCCCATGTTTGGGTTTGGCGGTGCTTGATATGGCCGGGGATTCTGTGCTTCGGCTAATTTTGCCATTCTAGATAGTTTTCTTTCTTGTTGTTGTTGCAAGGTCAAGTCTTTGACTACGTAAACCCGTCGGAATTCATTTGGCGCCTTTGTCGGAATAAACCTTGCATTTTCAATAAAAAATTTACGTTGAGATTTTTGCGCCAGTATAATTTTTAACGGTCGAGTGACAGTTGGTCGACTTTGACCTAGTCGGAAACTGGTGGTGATATCTAAGTCATCGAGGCCGAGACTTGAACTAATAGTTGATATGCGCGTTTCATCATCTTTTTTATTTTCAATGTTTGTCGCGTTTGAACCTTCCGGCAAATTAAATATGACCAAATTGGTTTCTCGCCGTCGACGATTGTCCATTTCTCTATTTCTACTGTCAACTATGGAGTCAATATTTCCCATAAGGCTTTCTAATAGTTCTTGTTTCATTTCAGTTATTGATTCTTTAATTTCGATTTTTGAGCCGGACTCGATGTCGGATAGTCTGGTTTCAATGTTTGTCATTCTATCGTGATGCGTTGTTTTAATTTCGTTTAGCACTTCTGAGATATTCTGTAATGATGGGAAAGTTGATTTGCAGCTTGCACAATGCCAATGAAAATTGTCCATTTCTCCATTCATTAAGCAGTCATATAGTGATGGGGATATGTGGGCACATTGCAAGCAGAAACTTAATTTACAGCCAGAGCATGCTATATGTTGGTCAATTGACTGGTCACACTTCTGGCACTTGCTGATGTAGCACATTTCACTGTCCGAAGTTCGTGGGCGTTTGTGCTGTGGACGGAGTAAGGAGGCTGATGGTCCACCCGATGCCATATTTTAACCTAGTTTGTGTATATCACTGGTACTAATATGTACTTGTTCACTAGTGACAGTCTGAGGCGGAGCCAATCTCCACAGCAGACCAACAAATAGTGGCAATTTAGTTTCACTGTGGCGGAGACAATCTCCACAACAGTTCAGATGTTTGGGTCATTTATCAGTACATATTATTAATCAATGATATTTTGTTAATTTCTTAATTTCTTAACACACTTGTTGTTTAAATGTTACAATATAGTAAAAGGATTGCACTGTGGCAGAGACAATCTCCACATCAGAACATATGATTTGGTCATGAGCCAACTACACTTTATATCATATATAATTGTATTAGATGTAACAATGGGGTAACAATATTTTGATCACAATTTGCCGAAGCCAGTATCTGCTTATGAGCTGTCCAGGGTGAATTCCGTCAGTAAGGAGCATATACGCAAATCTTGTGATTGTTCGCGATTTGTTTCGCTTGTGAGTTCTTTTTAAGTCGATTCCGAAACGCGGGGACTCAGTGTTAACTTTTGAGTTAATGAATCGAATGTGGGCGTTTAATAGTTCTGTCTGGTCAACCAGTAACTCGGATTCTTCCTTGAAGGAATTTGGGTTTGCATGGCCCTTAGTTTGGTTCCAGATGGTGATTGAATATTGGGGTACTTCTAGTATCACAATTTTGACGTTGACGTTGGATTTGCTGGCGATTTTTTCATAATCTTCAACTATGTCATCAGTAGAAATATTGCTAAGTTTGATATAACGTCCATTCTTCTGAGTCATGTCACATGTGCCAGTCCAAACAACGATGAATATTTTCCCATACAAGTTCAACCACTCATTTAAATTGTCATTGATTAGCACCAAAGCTTGGCGTGTTGTTAGACCCCCTCGTGCATACCACTTCAGAGTTCGTTCAAGGTCAGTGGACACAATGTTTTGCAATCTTTTTCCTTTACTGTCAGAGACAATGATAAGTTTTCTGTCTGGTTCATTTGTTGGTTTCACTTCCGGATTTTTTTCCAAGTAACGGTTTAGGCATTTGATGCTCATATCATGCAGATGTTTATGAATTCATTGTTAGTTGAAGTTTTGATAAGATAAACAGATTTGATTTTGTTGGCACCCTCCCGCAATTTTGTTTTACCTGTGACCTAGATTCATGGCGTCACAATGGCCGAGTGGCAAATTCTCACAAATTTCACAAATTCACAATTTCATAACCCAATGTTGATACAAACTATAGGCAGTTACTTTATAACCACTTATTGGTAAAGTTTGACGTCTATATACACTGATATCTATGTTTAATCATTTATTTTTCACTTAACTTTAGCGCTCTGGAAAAAATTCGACCATCACCGAAGCCGGACTTGATTCATAACTTCTGGTTGCAGACGTACGGTTTTGCAGGAAAAAAAATTGTATTGGTTTTAA
>JBEVXV010000477.1:0-7039 GCA_040505915.1 Sedimenticola sp.
TATCTGTAGCCCACAGCTGTATATGTATATACGCTCTGGTGCACACGTCTGCCTATAATAGCCTAGGCGTGTATTGCCACGTCAGAATAGATAATTTGTTGTAAAAACCACCACTCATCCCTAAAGCGGGGCGGGAGGCGGGATTTACCCTGTAACTAGAGGTAAGTATCTAATAAATACCAAAATTACTTAGGAATTTTGTAGTATTTTTAGCGTAACTATACCTCTAGTTACAGTATGCCGAATACCAAGCACAGGTGGGAGGTACTCAGACGAAATGCTGACAGGAAGGAAAACTGAACCTTTCGACATAAACGTGTGAACCCTAAGGAACTCACCTAATGTAATAGTTCCAGGATAGTTCATCATAACCCTCCGATATTGGAGTAGTGAGCGATCTCCCCATCGTGAGGCAATGTTTATATCGAAGCTCACGGCATATGTCTTATGCCACTGTAATTCAACTTCAAAGTCATAGCACAAATTCCAGTTCATCGCATGTAACCGAGTCACACATGCATAATCAACGGCTAACACAGCCTCCACACATGTCCATGTTAACCATATATATAAAACACTCAATACATATCAATGTACATACTATTCATATATGTACACCCCCTCGTCCATTTACACCATAACTCGATGGACCAGGGAGTGTCAACAGGAACCCTCAGGGTCCTTGTGCACCTAGTATCGTTTGCCCATGACCTCTTAATAACATGGGCCAACGACGCCGTGTCAGTATAGTGAGAAATATTCTTCCGACGGACTGAAGGCCAAAAATCAAAATTTATATATATTTACATCCAAATTCCCTAACAGGAAGCTAGGATGTAAGAGCCCAATTGTCAATATTGAGCCCGAGAATGAAAATTGAAGCCTCACAGAAGACGAAAGAAGAACTGAATAAAAATTAGATAGTGCCTGTTAGACCATACTATCTCTGTGCCATTGACATTCCACCCCCCTTTCCCCAAGACTATCTGGTTAGGAGATTATTTTGCCCGCAGCTGCAAGAGGGCCCAATTTCATGAGATCCCCCGACTGGGCTGTCATTGATCTGAGATAGAACTTAGAGAAAGTGCCATGAGAGCGCCAAGCCGCTGCCTGCATCACGGAAGCTAGTGGAACCTTATTATGAAAAGCCCACGACGTAGACACCGCCCTTACCTCGTGAGCCTTGATATCAAAATTCTTCACTGAAACGGCTGTCAATGCTGAATATGCGCTAGAAATAGCCGATTTAATCCAGCGGGCGACCGTGGGTCTAGTCAGCTCCTGCTCACCCTTAACGGGTATAAAGAATCTACTTCTCGAGCCTCTAATCCCTCTGGTACGCTTGAGATAAAGCTTAACCGCTCTAACTGGACAGAGAGTCTTGTTCACAATAGAATCTCTAGCAGGAACCGGCAAAGCGGGAACCACGACCGGGTCAGGCATCTGAAAGACTACTTGCGTCTTGGGATAGAACCCCGGAACAAAGTAGAATGTCACAGAGTCCTTAGACAGCAACATAGAGCCCGGCTCCCCTGAGAAAGCGTGCAACTCGCTACTGCGTTTCGCTGACGCAAATGCCAGGAGAAAAGCTGTTTTAATGGAACAGTCCAAAAGACTAGCCTGCATAAACGGCTCATACGGAGGTTTAGTGAGAGACCACAGCACGCATGTGAGATTCCACTTAGGAACCACTGTTCTAGCGATAGGGCGCTCCCTAGCAAAGAACGCTATCATCGCCGACAGTTTGGGGTCTCTTCCCACCGCGTGAGCCTTGCTCCGGGAGAAAGTCAAAGAACTGGCCAGTGCGGACCTATAGCCCTTGATGGCCGAGACGGAAAGCTTCTTCTCGTGAAACAAGAACAGAAGGAAATCCCCCACCTGACCTAAAGAGGGACTGACTGGATCAGTCTCCCTTCGCACACACCAACTACACCATATCCGCCATCTAGCATCGTAGAGAGCTGTAGTGGAAGGTCTACGACATGCTGCGATGACCTTGGCAGCCTCGTGCGAAAATCCCTCGCGTCTGAGGTCCTTCCCGATAACCTCCAAGCGTGAAGGTTGAGCCTTCCTACTGCTAGATGCCTTATCTTTCCGCTGTGTTGCGTCAAGAGATCTCCCCTTAAGGGTAGTAGAATTGGCTGATCCACCAGCAGTAGGAGTAACCTTGGGAACCAACTGCGACTCGGCCAAAGGGGGGCGACCAGGGTTAACAATGCCTGATCGTCCTTCACCTTCGCCAAAATCCTGGGGATCAATGCGAACGGGGGAAACGCGTACCCGTCCAGCCTGCTCCAAAGAAAGGTCAGAGCATCTAGACGCCACGCATGCAAGTCCGGAGCCGGGGACACATAAAGGGGCAGCCTGTTGTTTAGGCGAGTGGCAAACAGATCCACCCATGGACTCCCCCATCTGGATATGACCGCATTGCACACCCACTGATCGAGAGCCCATTCGTTCGGAACCGGACCTCCCTGTCTGGACAGGCAGTCTGCCAAGACATTGTTCTTTCCTGGCAAATGCCTGGCTGTCAGAATCACGTGGAACTCCTGGCACCACAGTAAAATCTCCCTCGCTAGCAGGCAGAGAGCGATGGACCTTGTACCTCCCTGTTTGTTGAGGTACGCGACCGCTGACACACTGTCGGATAACACCAGGACTGTGCGATTCTGAATAACCTTGAGTGAGGACTCCAGACCCTTCTGTATCGCCCTCATTTCCAGGCAGTTTATATGCTCGAGAGCTACGTCCTGGGTCCAAATACCTGAGAACATACTGCCCTGAGGGTCGAGCAGAGCTCCCCAGCCCTGATTCGACGCATCCGTAGTCAGAAACACGGAAGGGGGTGACTGAGTCAACGGAATCCCCTGCAAGAACCTGGACTCGCGAGCCCACCATCTGAGGTGGCGCTTGAAGTAGGGTGACAACGGAAGTATCATATCTAGCGACTGTACATGCGGAGTCCAATGATATAGCAGATAAGTCTGCAGTGGTCTCATGAACAGCCGACCTAGAGCCACCAAGTCTGCCGCGGCCCCTAGCACTCCCAGGAGGGACAACATCTCTCTGGCTGACAGGACGACCCTGTCCAGCACCCGAAAGACCTGAGCTAGGATAGAACGTATTCTGTCCCGTGGGACCCTGACCAGCCCCTTGTCCGTCAGGAAATTCATTCCGACGTAACAAAAGTCCTGGGAGGGTTCCAGTTCCGACTTTTCCAGGTTTGGAATGAGACCTAAGACATGAATGAGGTCCCAAACCAAGCCCAGATTTGAGCGCAACACTACCTTCGACTGCTGATGGAGCAGCCAGTCGTCTAGGTACTGGAAAAGGGGAACACCCCTTATCCTTGCTGCTGCCGCTACCACCCCCATGAGCTTGGAAAAGACTCTCGGGGCGGTACAAATTCCGAAGGGAAGAACCCGAAATTGGTAAAACCTTCCCTCCGAAACGAACCGAAGATACTTCCTGGACGCCCGGTGAATCGGAACGTGCAGGTAAGCGTCTCGCAGATCTATGGAGACGGCCCAATCGCCTGGTATAATGTGACTGCGGATGGACCGAGCCGTCTCCATTTTGAATGTCTTGGCCCCAATGAACTCGTTCAACCTCGACAGGTCTAATACGGGGCGCAGCCTGCCGTCCTTCTTCGGGACCAAGAACAGCCGACTGTAGAAGCCCGGAGTCTGTGAACACCGCACCTCTTCTATTGCGTTTTTGGCCAATAGGGATTCTACCTCCTGACGGAGTATCTCCCTTTTGGCCAAATCCCTGCGAGGTCTCCACTGCGGTGGATACCTTGCCAAGGGCGGGGGTTTGTCCCGAAAGGGTATGACATAACCCTTCCGGATGATTCTGAGCACCCATTTGGATTTCGTGATTTTCTTCCATTGGGGAAGAAACCGCGAAATCCTGCCACCTACAGGCCCGTAGGCCTGTCTGATGCTCAGACCCCCCGACCGCAGAGCGCCCCGCGCACCCCTACCTAGATCCCCTGCGAGGCCCGCGCGAGGAGAAACTCCCGCGACTTCGTGCGAAGCCCCTACCTCTAACCGGAGGAACTGTGGGGGCACTAACAGGTGCCCCTACGCCTCTACCTGCACCAGAAGTAAATCTGGGGCCACTGGGCCTAGCCCTACCCCTAGAAGGGAACTGAGACTTCACCTCCCTTCTAAACGCGGTAGGAGGAGGACGTGAGGACGCCAGCCCTCTCAAGTGTAGCCGTTGGCGGTCCTCTAGGTCAGCCTTTGACACCGTAGCACACAAACCCCCTAGCAGTGTCTCTGACCCTAGGGGGGCTCGCCGCAGCGTCTCCCGTCCCTGACCCTTGATCAAGGACGACGCCCTGATAACATTGTCCCGTCTGGACAGTAGAATGTCCGCGGACATAGCAAGAGACTTAGTCAAAATATGTCTTGACGCTCTAGCCGCAGATTGTAAGAGTGAATCGAGGTTCACCTCATCATCTCCCACCTTCCTGGCCGCTCCCAGGCATAAGTCAATGTGTGACGCCATCGCCACCAGTGACCGGATCCCCTCGTCAATGCCCTTGATGAGCTTTGCCGAACCCGTATCGGGGTAGCCTAGACCCTTGGCACCAATCAAATTGGCGTCCAAATCCAAAGGTGGAGGCTCAACTGGCCACACCTTATTGTGCGGTTTGTAGAATTTCTCAGAACATTGATTCTTCAACCTGGGCGTCTTAGTTAGACTACCTGCCCACCCCTTCGCCTTGGCGCGGTTTGTAGCTATAACCGTCTCTAAACTAGTTACTAAACCCGAAACTGTGGGGGAAAAAGGCAAACGAGGCACATCACGATTCGTTTGCGGAGACTCCGCTTCATATAGCGAAGTCACTCGAGGCACCGGCACAGGTGGCTGAGGACAAACGCTCTCCGGCAACAGTGCATAAATGGTTCTAACTGCGTTGAGGAAAGGTGCAGGCGGTAACTCGTGACTCTCAGCCTCCACCACCTCTGGCTCCTCCTCGTCGGAAAGCTCTACCCATTCACCCTCCTCCGGTACAAAGGAAGTAACTACCGAGTCTCGACCCGTAGTACAACTTCTTGTGTCCAATGGAGTGAAGTCATTCTCCCGAGCTTGGGGCAGAGCGATAACCTGCCCCGAGCGCGTCTGAGCGCCTGTACTAATAGCCACATTACTGGCAACAGGTTGATGAGGCCCCAAAGCCTTGACCTGACTGCTAACCATGGAAGACACCATGTCACGCATCTGTCCCATGAAAGCTGTTTCTGTCTTCCGACCAGCCCTGTGCCTCTTACCATCGTGTCCCGAGGAAGGCGAACGTGAACGTCTTCTCTTCCTAGACCTCTCATATCTACCAGAGGACTCCTCCGAAGATGATTCGGAACTGCCAAACAAGGACTTAGCCCTGTACGACGACCTCCTATGACTAGAGTGTCTCCTAGTCCTATATGCCTTAGGAGGTGTCTTAGACCTGGAGCGGTAACGACCGCCGGAGTAGCTATGCTGCCTCCGTCTCTGTCTATCATAGCGCTTCGCTACGTCCCTTGACGACCTATGGGCATCTTCCCCTAAGGGAATCAGTGCCTGGTCATGCCCCGTCTGGGCTTCATCACCCGAAGCACCGACCGACCGGTCATACCGCCGACCATCTGCCGACCGGTCAGTATCCACGACTGGTCGTCCCACCGGCCGGTCACCGGTCCGCCGACCCCTAGTATTGACCGGCCGGTCCCTGACCGACCGACCACTTCCACGGACCGGCCGGTCACCGGCCGGCCGGTCACCATAGGCCCCGACCGGCCGGTCATATCGATCACCGTCCCACCGGTCCTCTGCACTGACCGGCCGGTCACCGGCCGGCCGGTCACCTGCCCCGACCGGCCGGTCAACAGCTGACCGGTCTGACCGGCCACTGTCTTGATCTGAAGGGTGTACCGCTAACTGTTGGACGGGCTGAAAGCCGTCGTCCAGATCAGTCAAGCCTCTAGGTACCACCTCGTCTACGGTAGACTGAACGAGTGTGACCCCGTCAGTGCCACCGTTTCCCTTCAGATCGTAAACTAAAGTCTCGGACTGTGCTTGCAACTCGCATGAACCAGTCGACTCTATTTCTCCAGTCACCGACTTTCCCACCGACTTAGCGGTAGACGAGTCTGTCACCCGAGACCTAGCCCGACTACCAGGTTTACCTACCGTACTCTTACGAGGTACTGTAACGTTCCTCTTAGCGTAAGTCCTACTGGTAGCCACCTGCGCCCAAGTGGTAGCACCCCAGAAAAGAGAAACCGGGCACGGGTGTTCGGAAGAACAACCGCAACAGCTGAGACACTTCTCATCGTGATTGTCCGTTGCCCCCGTGATATGCCCGCACGTTGCTCGTCTCTGTCCCTTATGCATCTTGATCCCAAGACCGTACACCGTACAGAGGATCACCACCTGTAAAATAAAATAACACAAATCAATGATTGGTATAAAACGCGCGAGAAGACGACAAAAAAATTTTTTTTTTTTTTAACGTAGGCCGAAACGACCACGTGGCGAAATAACCCGACGTCGAAGTGCAATACAAACACACAAAACGGGAATGAAGTTCGCCGAATCCGCGCGACTGGAATCTGAAAATTCGTATCAGAATCCACACCTTATGCCTGTAATAATCACCTGTAGTGAAAAGAAAACAAGATAAAGTGATAGTAAGAGAGACCAATCAATGCCAGTCAAGTCGGGCGAAGGAAAATTTACCCCCCCCACTTGAATAACCTTGGAAAAAATTAATTACGTCGTAAACGAACAATACAATAATTCCAAAATTATACGCCAAATAGCTGCAAATATATAATAATACTGAAACTAAACTCTGCTAACAGAGCCCTGAGTCTTGTGAGAAGCTAGAAGACTGAAATAAAAAGTAAAATCGTATTTTAAATTTCAATTCGCGATGTCTTCCCTGCGACAACAATTTCTATTCTGACGTGGCAATACACGCCTAGGCTATTATAGGCAGACGTGTGCACCAGAGCGTATATACATATACAGCTGTGGGCTACAGATA
>JBEVXV010000478.1:0-7830 GCA_040505915.1 Sedimenticola sp.
AAACTGACACTGCCTGTTAAATGTGTGCTGTTATAAAAATGCCAAGAATGTGATTTCTGCTGTTAAAGCTGTAGTCTACATGTACGCAATGCGTATTCCAGAATGAATGGAAGTCTCGCGTGTACAGGGAGGGGTGGAAGTCATAATGCACACTAATCCCGCAAACTAGGATTGCGAAATTATTGCGCATTTGACTTAGCACATCGCAACATAAAACAAGACATGATTATGTTTATATTTTATTGCGCAGCATGGTTTTTGATCATGTAGTGCCCATATGCCAAACTGTCAATGCCATTCTCTAATATGTAACGTTTGTCATCGAAGCACGAAAGTCCCGCTTTGATAATACGTTCGCCATAAATTTGATGTAAATGACTGCGAATAGAAGTCATGGTGGAATGAACTTGCGTTTCGTTGAATAATGCATGCTCATACGTTTTAAACTGTAAATCCTTTTGGACAGTTATTTTAGATATTCCTTTCGCTCTTTTTGATTCGGTATTGTTGAGCGTAAAAGCATACATTTTTGATCGCAAACCGGCAAATTTTGAAATCGGAACAGAATTGGCTTCGTCTTTCATCTTTCCCGGCGTTTTCTTGTTCACTTCACTGTACACATAATGGTCCTTGGGATAGTCGGATGTATCAAACATGCTCTGACATTCCTTCATGTCATTGTAAATGTCCGGTGTTTCACAGTTAATGAAAAGCGAATCCGTGTCCGTCATGAGCAAATGAAGCTGGTCTCCGTATTTTTTTTTTAACTTATTGTAGAAGAAATCATACATTAAATGTTTACTGAGATCAAGTATCACCATACCACAATAACTCGGTTTGTTAAGTGAAACTTTATTTTTTCCCATATCCACTGCAACTAAATCTTCACTAAATATTTTGGATGTTTTATATGATGGCTTTGCTGTCAACTTCTTTAGCCGCCTCTTGGTATGTACCAAATGTACATTCATATGACGTCTTACATTCTCCATTGTCTGAAACAAGAAAAGAAAAAAACATAATATATTCAAACAATAACAATCATTAACGTAAAGTTACAGTATATTATGTAACAACAATTATAATGAGAAACAAATGAAAGCCATGCGATATTATTATGGACGGATATAAATTTACAAAATCAGACTACAGATGTACTGTGGGCAAAAACATATCGTATGTGTAGTTTCTTTTTATCTTTTTTATCTACACATAAACCTCATAAACCTGAGTTTTACAACAACAAAAAAAGTATAAGGATAAATTTAACCAAACTAAAATACTGTTTTTTGTGTTTATTTTTTTATTTTTAAAAGAAATTCAATGGTGATACTCGTTTTCTGAATTAAATATAATGAGCAAATAACTGACCTTGCCAAACACTGAACAGTTCATAAGCTTGTAGAAGTTCTTCTGGAATGTAGACGTGGCTTTCTTTCTCATTTCGGTGTTAAACGAGATATATTTTTCCATCCATGGTCTTTGGTAAAATTCCAATATACGATGTACTTGTTTAACTTCCATTCCAAGTTGTAAGTAAAGCTGAAGATTTCTGTAATGAACTACATAATTATGTTTAGGCTCTAGTGTTAACGCTAATTTTTCCACTTTTCCCCTTGGGTGAAGATCGTCTTCCTCTGTTTTCCCGTGTAACTTGTTCCATATTCGTTTAGCATAGGGCGACAACATATCGTCAGTAAATAGTTTACGTTCAGGGGCAAGAGGATATTCATTATGCATGTTGTGTAAGTGTTCTGGGTAGCTCAACGTTACTTCTAAAATGTAACCAAAATCACTTTCTTGCCCAACAGATTTCACATCAAAGTCCTGCACTTCCTCTGTATCTAGGAACCTAAAGCCAGAGTGTGGCAGTGGTTGGCACATAGCCCATCCATACAAGTTATTCGCGTCATAATACATGTTATACGAAGTTACAACATTAGGATCATAATTTTCTAGCAACGGATTATTTGCGCATTTATATCGGTTAGATATTTGAGAAATTCCTCCTCTGATACCTTTCTCAATGAATAATATCTGATCGATGTCTGTCATTAATTCGAGTGTCACGCCGGTCATTTTCAAACATGCAGCCCATGATAGTCCCGGTGAACTATAGAAGTGGCAAGGATCCAATTCATACTGTTCCATGCACACGTTTCGAAACTGTTCGAAAACGTCACACAAAAGCACAACATCGCTTTTGAGATATAAATCGTGATAGTCTCCCAATGTCTTGTGCCTAAAAGTTTCAAACACATTGTGGGCATGTTCATAATCGGTTTCCGAAACAGTTTCTCTCTTCAAATGAGAATAAAATTCTTCTCGGGGTGGTAAATGCGGTTCATTAAACTTTTCTTCCGTGTCTATATAATCATACGGGTAGATTCCTTTTCGCAAAAGCATATTGGCGTGTTCTGGTACGGGAAATTCTGATTGTAAATGCCTAAATGCAATAATTCCGTCTACAGCTAGGTTATTCACCAGACATTCCAAAGAACTGTTCAAAAATTGGAAAGAATCTATGAAACGTAAGTCGCCCAAAGAAAAGCTTATGTACCGTTCTAGGTTTTGTGGAATACATTTAATTTCAGTATCCTTAAAATACCCAATGCTTTGGCAAAGCAAATGTCCATCAAAATTGCGCAAACCATGAAATAACACAGGTATATAGTCCGCTTGTTTGCACTGTAAATTACAGTTCATGTGCGCAGGACCAATGTATTTACCGGTCAGATGATTGTGATGTCTGCATTTTTGTTCACTGCTACCGAATGATTTGTGACATATACAACATCGATGGCATGTGGAAAAGTGGTCTTCGTTTTCTTCAGTCATTTGTATTGGCTCAATTCTTTTCAACATGTCCTTTATCTCATCTTTTTCTTTTATCAAACTTTCAATCAAGTTTTTGGAAGCATCTGTACCTCTATAAATAACAGTTGGTTTTGTATATTTTTCATCTTCACAGACCACCTTATATCCATATCCGCATATTTCCATTAACGTTTTTGGCGTTGTACTGGAATGTTCGGGATTGGGGGCGCATGACTGTATTTTACGATTAAAAGTTTCAGTGTCTGCATATATCACAAATGGGCATTTCAGTTGTTTGGCAAAATCCTTAAATTCCAAAATGTCGTCTTTTCCAGGCTTTGGTAGTTGTACTTTTTGTGGTCCATTAGTTGAACAGTATGGTATATGATCCAATAAAATACGTTCTGTCGTAAATCCGTGTAAGCAGTAGTTACAGAAGAAATGTTTGCTTTTGTGCGACTTAGTTCTGGATAAAAACTTATTTAAGTCTTTAATAAGGCAATAATGTGATGAATTTGAAGTTTTAATAAGTAACAAATTCACATGATGAACTCGCCCAGAGTTTTTTGTTATCTTCAACGGTAAAATTTCATTTTTCTCGAAGGAAAATACGTTTACTGAAATGTTACAATTTTGTCTTTCAAAACGGTCAATTTTTGATAATGTTACTGGATAGCCGATGCCACCCATTGAAAGTTCACATTCAAATGGTTCATAGTTTACTACACTTTCTGGAGAATCGTGTGAAGGATGTATGGACGCCAGGACGCACCAAATAAAACATTTGTTATCTGTGTTTGTAATATTAAGTATACCCGAAGATCTCTTCAGTGTGCCGGGTAATTCTATGTAACTCTTTCCCAAAATTGGTGTATACACTACGGTTTGAATTTCCATGTGAATAACCCGCTTTACGTTCCAAGCCGACCCTTGTCGGATATAATTTTCAAGACTAATCTGCATTTTCTGCAAAGCATCGTTTAATTCGTGATCGCTAAAAGTTTCGACAGTCAACGTTGAATAGGTTCTACTCCGAAAATAAGGAATTGCTGATTGTGTTTCACCATCTCCTACTTGTCTCTCCATCTCCACATGTGTACATAAATTCCATTTGATTCCACCAGTATCTCGCACACGCGATTGTAAAATATCCCGGATTTGCGATCGTACATTGGCAAAAAATGCAAGCAAATCGTATTTTCCTTCATTTTCTGGGTATATGATTCTATTTTGCACTCCATTTGTTAATGCACTTTCCACATTTGGCTCGCCACTTTCCGCTGCATTCGTTACATGTTCGGATACTTGATTTGTTCCAGTACGAGTTGTTGAAGTGGCCCGTCCACGTCCGCCAGTTTGATTAATGGGATGGCGTTCTCTGACATGATCGAACAGAGAAGCGTAATTTTGAAATACGACGTCACAGTGCACACAATTAAACTGTCTGGCCTCAACGGTTTCACGTTGTATCGTTGCTGCATGTTTGTTGCGCTCGTGACGTTTTAAACTGTCATACCTTGTAAAAGTGTTTCCACATGTCCTACATTTTACAACCAAACTATGAGAGAGTCTGTGCCTATTTAAATGAAATTTATGTTTGAACTCCTTGTCACAAATAGCACATTTATATGCATTAACTAATTTAAGATTCGAGTAATCCAGTTTGTTCACTATTTCCAATAATGCCTCGTCATCCGATGAATTGAAATCCGTGTCTTCGTGTTTTCGTTTCATGATTTCAACTCATCAAGCTACTGTACTACGTATTTTATATAGTAAACAAGTAGTAGGTTGGCCTAAACAAGTAGGCGGGCCTAAACAAGTAGGCGGGCCTATCATTAACCAATTGTGTTTCCACGCCGCATATGATCGTAATACTAAGAAACGATAGGCGGTGGAGCTAATATATACATATCACGCAACATAATTGATCCATTTCTTCTTTACTGCAGCCGACTGGCGATGTTTTCCCCTCTTTGAAACGAATTCCAATAAAGGGCGTTTCACATATAAGTTAGAAACTTCGCTTTCAGCACGTTTCGTTGCACGTTTTTGTTGAGCGTCATCTGACGGAGTGCCACCGCCATATTGGATTGTATGCGTTTGTTTATCTTCGTTTTTCTCTTCATTTTGACTGATGGGCTCAGTTTCTTGTTTACCATTTAACTTCATTTCATGCGCAATCTCTTGCTGCTTGATAATTTCGTCGTACTTACTTTTTAATACTAAAACAAATTCTTTTGCCATATTATAACTCTTTTTCTACAGCACGAAATGGCAATATGAGAACATGTAAGTAATTCAATAACAGTGATTGCCTCTTTTCATTTGACAAACCCTTGGATAGAAAACGCCGAATAATGATTTTGTGCTTGCGAAGTTTAGTTTTATTCCCGTCTGTTAATTTTCCGTATCCTTGTAGAACATTGTAAACAATTTGTACGACAGCTTTCATTTGAGATACTGTTATTGTCTTAATCATCGCTTTTTTCTGCTTGCCGGTCGTTTGAAGAAGTAATAATATAAAACGTTTCTCTTTCTTTATTAACGCATTCATTATTTGTTTTCTGGTAAAAACACTATAGTCAGCTGGCCTGGTAAGATATCAGTTCTTAGCTTATATTCTGGATCTGAATGTGGGCTAAGATCTACAAGCAAATATTTATACTTTTTTTCCGTGGCCTTTCGATATGCATCCATAAAATATTTTGTTTGGCCTGGAAACATTTGCCTGCCCAATGTCTGTACCTGCAGCTGGTCTCTGTGGTTTTTAAATAAAAATATATAGTGGGTATTCAGACTAAGGGTACGAAATTGGGGAGATGCACTGAAGCAGTTTTGACATATAAGCCAACACGTATAGTTCCAGTGGTGGCTAAACTGACAGTACACGTCAACAATGTCTACACTTTTAGAACATTTTTGCATGATATCGTCCAGTATTAGAATTTTGTGACCTGGTTCCCGAATATTCCACGCTTCCAGGTCATCCCTAGCAGGCAAACCTTCGTGAAATTCAATGCCTGTTATATTTTCCTTCATTTCGGTATAAAGTGGCTGGTCAACACCGTAACAGTAATGAATTATTTTCGGAGGTTTTGCAAACATTTTATCCGCATTCCGTAAAACTTGAAATGTTAACCTTGATTTCCCAGACCCTGAAGGGCCCGCAATTATACAAGTAGAAGGACTTTCGAACTTTATGAAAGCATCCATGCTGCCACCATAATAGCACACGAGATAATAATAACGCTCAGCAAAAATAGTCGCTATTATAATAGGCACATACTGACAACAGCAACAACAAAATAGTTTCTTTATATTTTATTGATCAATATATGAGATAGGTTTACAAATCTGATTATGTACACATTCGTTTTTAACACAATGTGAAAATGCATGCAACATGAATCGAGATACGAACTCGTCGTTTAAGTGTAGGTCTGTCCCACTAAAGAAACGGGAAATATCTTGCATGGTTTGGCCAACAAGTCTTTGCCGAAGATAGAATAAGCAATAGAAACCACACACGTTGGTTATATCGCTTTGAATCTGTCTATCACTGACAACCGTAGTTGTGTTATGTCTACGCAACCATGCGTCGAAATGGACACTGTACTTTGCTGGGGATCGCCCATAACTGTCAAAGAACTCAATGGCATTCCCATTTTCTGAAAAGAACGCGACCCAGTGCTTCCCTTTCTTGGAAACTACGTCCGTGTTGGCTATAAATCCAACAGGAAAGCAAGTCAAAGTTTGTGGCAGTATATCAGCAGAAAACACTCCGACTACGTGTCTTTTTAGCAAAGAGTCGCATTCTATGCAGCATTGTAGTTCCGACGTATTCATTCTGTAATGATGTCCCTCTCTTTGGAAATCTCAAAATACCCATGCGCGTCGGTGTACACAATGCAACTGGTAGTATCTGAAATTATAAAACACATTTAACTACCTTGCGCATTGAGCAATTTTATTTTTACACATTTACCATATCACACTAACTGGCAATTATGAATTCACCGGGAAGAAAAAACATAAAAAAACATGTGTATACATACCCGTTAGCGCATTCTTGAACTGCACATCCAGTCGCACATTTCCCGACTTGATGAGTGATAGGTATTCACCATGTTGCGAGAAATCTGGTTCTAGCTGAAACGCGAATAACGTATACCCACTGGCAAAATCAGTTCGTGTTATACTATTTCCGATATTACAGTTCCATTTCCCAGTTGTCAGAAAAATGTTATTATAAGCCCGCGTGACCGCGGTGCCGTCCTTAGCTTCAAAATCTAGCTTTAGAGGATTTCCCCCAACTGGTACACCATCGACAAATAAACAAATACTTTGTATGCCACAGTTGCTAAAATCAAATGGGTTGGACTTATAGTCGCCGGAAACAGCCTTTGATTTCACAAAACCAATCACAACTCTGTTTGGCCTCTGATTCATGAACATGTTCTCCCAATGGAAACTGGTACTTCCGACCGCAATACTCTGTACCCTGCATTGCGATCTAGTGAACGTATATTTGGCATTGGTGGTCTTCAACATCTCCGAGTGCCCATAAATCACAGCTGGATTTACCCTAACCTTTCTAACGAGTAAATAAATGTCTATTATGTCAATAACGTAGCCGGGAGCCGTTTCTCCCGAGCACAGGCAAAATGCTGCTGAGCTCCTGTACAGTTTTAGTTTCACGTCAGTACCATTCATTATATAACGCGAACATGTTGTAAGGTCATGGAAAACAGGTCCCTGGAGATCTAACATTTTGGATTTAGCAATATAGTTGGCCCTATCGAAGAGCCCATTGTTATTTCCAGTGGGGTCTGTTTCTCCCGGACTATCTGCGTCGTCTTTGATGAATAACTGTGACTGTAACTGTGTAGACGCTGCATCTCCACCAAAATTTAATAACGTTTGAATCATGGCTCTATATGGATTGTAGTTGCAAGTTATTGCGGCCTTATTTTGTAACATTATTTCTGTCGAAGAAAACAAAGCTTGCAA
>JBEVXV010000479.1:0-6873 GCA_040505915.1 Sedimenticola sp.
GCAAAAATGGGTTTGAAATCAATTTTATAGCTCTATTCCGGATATTGCCTTATTCGAATGGGACATCTGACCCTGGCCGCTAGAATTTCTGATGCGACAGGTAAACACTCTGACAAAAACAAAGCCCACGAACCAGTGCGAGTCCGCGATATTTGCCTCTGTCAGAGACAGCCTCCAGCATCGAGAAGTGTCCTTGATGTTTTTAATCATGTATTTTTCTCCATGTATTTGTAGCAACTGTCACTTTTGTCATTATAACTACATGTAACTTGAATTCCCTTATTATGCCTACTAATGTCATGTCCTGTAACTGTCATGTCTTGATTGTACACCTCAACCTCTCTCTAACACTATTTTTTGGGGTCCATGAAACACCATCGTGTTATAGGTGAAATCCTGTTATATCGAGGTCAAAATATATGGAACATATAGTAAAACAGAATATTTTGGAGCCATTGGCTTGATAGTACTATATCCAAAATCGTGTTATAACGAATAGTGTTATAGCGAGGTTGAAGTGTATGTTTCATGACGATATTTCCTCTTTAACCCTACTGATACATGTCCAAGAAATAAACTACTCAATTCAAATGAACTGTTTGTCCTGTTTTAGTTAACAATCCATACCACATTATCTGATCATTGATCAACATACATTGTACCTGCACCTGTGTGTTCTTAAATCAAGCATAATGATTGACATCACATGAACTTATTTCACAGAATTCAACTAACACAATTATTGTGAGTAAGCTAATCACATTTCCGAAGACACAGATCGATCGTTCATCGCTTGTATCATGTTCGTCATCAATGGTGTCACCCTCCATTCCTGGCGAGGTGGATCGTAAGTTAGCCTGCTGTAGCTGCTCGTCATGACCAATTTACCATCTGGTTACATCGCCACAACTCCTCGATTAATCCTGAAATTTGAAACTCTAGGCAGTATCATAGACTCAAATGTCCTTACCGCAGTGTTCTAACTTCATTACCCTTTCAACCAGATCACTTTAGCATAAATATCGCAATGTTATACCTTAAAAAATCTGCATTATATGCCTTCTTGTTGCAGTAATTCAGTATTCTACATCTATTTGCTTCATGCAATTCTAATACATGTACCAATGGTACATGCACGTCTATATTTATAATTAGCCTAGGATGTTATTTATACTAGTACGGTATATCTGTATATTCAACAAAATGGCATGAATAGAAAGGGTTCTTGTTAGAACAGAGTTAGACCGTCACCTAGGTCAAATCAAATTTAATATATGAAGCAATTATGGGGAGGGTGGGATGGGGTTAAATTGCTTTGCTTCTCGGCTCGACAAACAACCGGAAATGGCTAAATTATCCACGAGGCGATTGTACTAACCCTGTAGATTATGCAAATAATCATGGTGCGTCAGCCGAATCAAAACCCGATGCTGGCAAAAATAAATTGAGGCTAATTTGCAGTTGCATTAGCTCTTCTTATTTTATGACCACCCTCAATAGTAACAGTACATTGTATATGGACGGACGGACGAAAAGCGGTAACAATAGATCACATGAGCTTTGCTCAGGTGAGCTAAAAAACATTTTCTCTAAAACTTAAAACTTTTGCTATTTTATGACCAGCTTCAATTGTAACAGTATATGGATGTATTTAACAAGACATGAAATTGAGTACATATATTCTATTATTAAAATTAAACATCTACAATGTTCACCAGGGCGAGCCCCAGTCACTAGCAGATGCACAAACAAGCAGACATTAATACATGTCTATATTCTACCTAAATTTGTGATTGATTAGTTTTGGAATATATTTGGCCGCACCATAAAAATATTACAACTGACAATGTTCACTCGAGACGGCTCGAGTCGCTAGCAGATGTATATACCAAAATTTGTGATTGATTAGTTTTGGAAACCAAGAGCGATCAGGGTCAGATGTCCCAGAAGGTTGTAAACAGTGTAGAGTCCGTATAAACATTTGGATGACTGCCACGGGCTTATATGCAAGCAACAATTTTTAGCCATGGACTTGCCAAACACTTTAGCGAGAAAAAATGCCATGGACTTGCAATGCAAAAATAGCGGCTATGGAATTGCAAAAGATTTTAGCCAGCGAAAAATCTTTATCCAGCATAAAATGCAATGGCGCAGCTGCCATGGAGTTACAAATGAAACTAACTTTATAAATGATATCCAGGGGGACATGCGCCTGGGTGGTGCTCAAGATGTAACTTGCAACAGCCATCTCGTATTGCGGACACCACCCCGTCCCCCAGCCATAGCCTTGCCATGCAAAAATGGGTTTGAAATCAATTTTATAGCTCTATTCCGGATATTGCCTTATTCGAATGGGACATCTGACCCTGGCCGCTAGAATTTCTGCCACTAACAAATCATTTATACTGCATGTGAATTGTAGAAATGTATTTGTCCCCCAAATTCTAAGGCCTAATTAATATTTTCACAAACAGCAGTGAGCGAATGTGATAGACAATCTAAAAATATGTCGTTGCCTTTGTCCGACAGATGAACACCATCTGTCCAGAATAATTCTGAATTGCTCCCCTCAATATCATGGCTAATGATAGTTCCCAGATTATGCTTACGCACTGCCCCATGGCCCGCTCTATTTATTCGTTTTCGTTTTTTTGTGAGACTGGGTATACCCTCCCAACATACGCGGGGGAGTATATCTGACCAAATAATCTGTGTCTGATTGAAGACAGATATCAGATATTTAAAATTTTTACATATCTGCTTCACAAATTTTCCAACATTACAGGTTTCAATATCGTTGCCACCCAAATGAACTAAAATCATGGCAGGGATTTGGCGGAAAAGCATTTCGCGTTGAACTGCTGACAAGAGCTCGCCCCAGTGCATACCCCGTTTTCCAAACCACAACACGGTATACTGCTCGGGTAGGCCTAAATTGTGTATGCCCCTGCTCTCTGCCCGCTTCTGTGCCCAGTGCACTAATGAGTCGCCAAACAGCCATACTTCTGTAATAAGTGTTACCAGTAAATGTCCAAATTACATTTGTGAGCATTGCCCTTATTGGTACTATTGCACCTACATTCGAATATAGTTTTTGTATGCATTGGAGTGCCACCTCCCCATTCTCTGTATTGCGCTAGATGCAATTCCCTGTGAAGCCAAGCTAGTCGCTCTACCAATACGAAATGAGTGACTCTTGAAAACGCCCAGTGGTAACCCCAAATATCTAATAGCCTTGGATAGTACCCCAGAAAACTGAGATTGTGTTAAGGGAGATTGGTCTGCGTGACAAAATAAAAAACCCTGCTGTTGTGGTCTAAGTGATAAAAAATTTCTCATAGCGTAAACACAACATAAGTTATCCTTTTCCGCCTTGGGAATGCGTAAAATTGTGGGAATTCCTGTCTGATTTGTTTTTGAAAACCGTATCCTAATTTGAACAGCTTTATCGTTCGACTCCATGACAAGATCATTGAAACGTAATGGTCGGTTTGCCTGTAGCTGTGTTGTAAAAACTAATTCGCTAACTCTGAGCATACCATAATATGCTAGTAAAAATGCAGCTTTAAAAAGTTTCTCTTCGTACATAGAAAAACATACAACAGGTAGTGCACTCACAACTCTAGACAAAACTGGTAGAGTTATTGGGGCTCTATTATCGCAACGACGTCTGGACCTACGACAGCCTTCTAATATCTTTTTAACAATGAACAATTCCGTGGGGTCCTGCCAATTGTTTATTTTATGCCAGAAACTAATTCCTGACATATATGTAGTGATTGTAGATGGAGAATAGCCTTTTTCAAAGCAAAATGCTGCAAATAGTACTATATGCGACACTGGAGAAGGCCATGATTCCGTGAGAATGTAAGTTTTTCGAAATGCCGAAAAATTGGCTACTGCATTCTTGTAAACCGTGCTCGAATTAACAGCTATGCTGGCCTCTAACAGTTTGTTCACACGTTCGTGAATATGTTCCATAGCTGGAGTGGTATTTCTGCTGGCATAGGTTCTGCTTCTGGGGCCAGTTCGCGAAACTTTCCGATCTGTAAACGAGATAAGCTGTCCGTCAATACATTCTTGACCCCTTCAACATGTGATGCCTTAACCATTATGTTTAGCTGCATGCACTTCAATGTAAAATCACGTAATAATACCATCACTTCCTCAGATTTGGATGTCATGGTATTTACAATTGCCACCACTGCCATATTATCACACCGGAATAAGATCTTCTTGTTCTGTAGGTGGCTACCCCAAATATACAAGGATACTAGCAGAGGGAACAATTCCAGTACAGTAATATCTCTAGTGAAACCCTTGTCATGCCACTCTTCTGGCCACGGTGCATAGGCCCATTTTCCGCCAAAGTAGATACCAAAACCAAGACCAACACCAGCTGCACTATCCGTGAACAATTCCATATCCTCATTTGTAACCCAAAAACGGTCATGAAATACTGAAATCCCATTGAACTGTTCAAAAAATGTTAGCCACATGTGTAGATCCTGCCGAATTCCGTGGTTTATCCTTAAATGATGATGAGGCTTGGACAGTCCACAAATCGAATTCACTAACCTACGACAAAATGGTCTACCCGGAACTATCACCCTACAAGCAAAATTCAGTGACCCAATCAATGATTGCATGACCCTCAAGGTGACCTTTTCTTTGTTCAATACATCTTGGATTTTTTGTATCAGTTCCTTGACCTTTACCATGGGAATCTTAACGATCAAATCAACTGAATCTATCTCCAATCCCAGAAAAACAATGACTGTTTTAGGACCCTCGGTTTTCTCATCAGCAACTGGTACGCCTAAATGATCCATACTTTTCTGAAATTCTAGCATTATCATCTGACAATGATCTGTCCCCTTTTTTCCACCAAATAGAAAGTCATCTAAATATCTAACAAGATCCCCTACCGCAGTCCGCCGTCTTACCACAAATGATAGAAATTTTCCGAATCGTTCGAATGTTGCACAGCTAATGGAACAGCCAAAAGGCATTGCCTTATCATAATAAAATTTGTTTTCAAATTTGAATCCTAATTGGTCAAAATCCACGGGCGAAACGGGGAGAATCCGAAATGCCCCCTTTATGTCTGCTTTGCCGACTAAACAACCAGGGCCTAACTTTTGAATCATCTGAACAGCCTCGTCAAAACTTGAATATTGCACAGTACATAATTCCGGATCTATATAATCATTAACAGACTGGCCTGTTGGATATGAAAGGTGATGAATTAATCTATGGTCATTTCTGGCTTTTTTAGGCACAAGTCCCAATGGGGAAATTCGTAACGTTCGAAATGGAGGGTAACTAAATGGTCCGGCAACACGACCTGCAGCAATCTCTTTAGAAATTTTTTCCCTTACAATATTAGGATTTTGCCGAGCAGACAAAAGATTTCTGGCATCAGTCTGAACATGGGGGCCAGTGTAATTTAAAGAGAACCCATGTTTAAAACCATACAATATAGATTGAGCTGTGTTACTGTCGACCTGCTTGTAATGCATAAGTTCTACTTCCAAAATATCAACTTTAACCGGGGAATGAGCTAAACCCAAATCTGTCGAACTAGTAAGGCCTGGACCACCCCCGGCGGCTGTTTGTGGAACGTCCCCTAAGGTAGTGTCCACCACGCCCCCGAAATGTATGACCCATGTTTTGACCCCTATCCGTGCTACCATAACCATGGTTACTGCCGTAACCATGGTTACCGATCTTTGTCAAACTTGACTCGTCTACAGTTGTACAAGTTGATTTACCATGTGTGTTTGCTTTACAGCTTGAACAAATATGGATATATTTGCATTTCGGCCACCGACAAAAACCTTTATTAAAATCCAAGCATAGCATAGGGGCCCGAGCATTTCTGGTTGCACTAGGAATATGAGCAAACATTGAATTTCTTTGAACGGCTGCTGGCGACACAGATGGCGCCGCCATGACACGTAGCCACAAATCTGGATTAATTTTACTCCAGCTCTGAAATTTAACTGCTTGTCTAAGACGGAATTGCTCGTCATAAGCACGCCAAGAAAATCCCGGATGTCGTCTAGCCGCGTCCCTTATTATTGACATATAATGAAGTAAATCAGGACCTTGGCTCACATGTTTGCGCATATAAATGCTGGAATAGATTAAAAATGCATCAGTCCAGGCAGAAATATTCGACACTTTATCGGTCACAACTTTTGGTCTAGTTTCCAAACAACCCTGTGCGTTCAGGTGTACTGAACATGCGGATGAAAATTCCTCAAGTTCAATGCCACCTTTCAATAAAATTGCAAGGTTTACATATTTATTCTCCCAAATTTTTTCGCAAATTTGTTGTGGGACGTGAGATGTAAGATCGTCGTCCGCACATTGAACTGGTTGTATTTCATCTATTTCTTTGGAAAACAGGTTGGGTGATGGAAAATTGCCGCCACTGTATGCCTGATGGTCATCACTGCCACAAGAACCTGTGACAGCGGGGGCTTCCGACTGGCGCTGTAAAAGATCAGCGTCCTCCATAATTTGTGCGAAATCAATGAAACTAGGGCCGAAATTAGTCGTGCTAGTATGCCTACCAGACGATTGCGGCTGCGCATCGTCCATTGAAATTTGGACCCTTTCCACCGATTCCGTTTCCTCTCGACCGTCCTGTTTTTCCCCCTCAACACGTCGTCTTTTCACAGCTCTCGCGTCCTTCCTAGGTCTACCTCTGCCTGGCATCGTAAAACAAGCGAGCTAATATAAAGATGTTAGTTATAATTGGAAGATTAGATCACGTTAAATTTCTTTGCTTCTCGACTTGACAAACAACCGGAAATGGATAAATTATCCACGAGGCGATTGTACTAACCCTGTAGATTATGCAAA